>CASBQC010000361.1 GCA_949127805.1 Nostocales cyanobacterium PMM_0081 | reverse complement strand
TGCCTGTTACTTCTAATGGGTTGTCAACCTAAAACCCCGCTTGCTAACAATCAACCGTTGGTGAAAGTGGCGCGGGTGGTGAGTGGGCAGACCTTGGAGGTGCTAGGCTTGGCAGAGCAACCCAATTTGATTTCTCAGGTGCGGTTGGTTGGTATAGAAGCACCAGATTTGCGCCAGCGTCCGTGGGGAGATTCCGCGAAGGAAACCTTAGAAAAACTGATTGGTGGTGCAGAACAATATGTATTGCTGGAGTTTGACATCCAAGCCAAAGACAAAATCGGGCGGACTTTGGCTTATGTGTGGAAAGATAAGGTGTTGTTGAATGAACAGTTAGTCAAACAAGGGAATGTGCTATTTGTTGCGCGATCGCCTAATCATAAATACGACCAACTTTTAGATCGCGCTCAACAATGGGCTAGACTCATGCAACAAGGCATTTGGAACCCTGAAAAACCCATGCGTCTGACTCCTGGTGAGTTTCGCCGTCAAAATCGTTAAAAGTTGCACTCTAAACTACATAAAACCGTCGCAACCTCACTAAGCAAGTGATTGCCGAATCGGTGTGGGCTATTTGACTTTATGCTGAAAGCAGAAGGTAGAAAAAACTGCTATGAAATTTGCACAAAATCCCACTTCAGCAAAGCTTAGTCGAGGCTTGCTAAAAGCCCTGACTCTAGCTTTCCTCCTATTGACATTCGTGATACCCCCAACTGTTCTAGCCAACCAGAGCGAAAAAACCACAACTTTTGATGGCACAACTACGCTCCAAACTATACTTGCTAGTAGTCATCGCTCCGTTGCAAATCGTGACCGAGACAAGTACCGCCACCCCGCCGAAACCCTGGAATTCTTGGGTTTGCGCCCCAACATGACCGTAGTTGAATTATGGTCGGAGAACGGGTGGTATACTGAGATATTAGCTCCATTTCTAGCACCCAAGGGACAACTGATAGTTACTAACTTCGCTCCCAACAACAGTAAACTACCCTTGGTGGTTTTTCTACAGAAGGTAGCCTTGGATTTCCAACAGAAACTAGCAGCTAATCCAGAGGTTTTTGGTAAGGTTAAAGTCGTCCAGGTTAACCCCCCAAACGAACTTACCCTAGCCCCAGACAATTCTGTAGACCTGGTTCTTACCTTCCGCAATATTCACAACTGGGTCAAAGGTGGCTATGAGGATCAGGTTTATGCGGTAGCTTACAAAGCACTCAAGCCAGGGGGCATTTTTGGGGTGGAAGAACACCGTGCCAAAATGGGCATTTCTTTAGCTGAAAGTATAAAAACTGGCTATATGTCTGAAGATGGAGTAATTGCTGCTGTAGAGAAAGCAGGCTTTAAATTCGTGGGGAAATCAGAAATTAACGCCAACCCAAAAGATACCAAGGACTATCTAGATGGAGTCTGGGCATTACCTCCGACCTTGAGGCAAGGAGAAAAGGATAGGCAACACTTCCTCACCATTGGAGAGAGCGATCGTATGACCCTAAAGTTCGTCAAGCCAAAAGGGGTTTAGTTTTGGGGAAAATCGGGGAAAGAGGCGATCGCCTTCATTTGAAGGAATGTACCTGAATATTTACAACAAAGGTAAGCAAATATTACGCCGTAAACTAGTAGCGATCGCACCCCCACACCCCAACCCAAAATTGGTCTAAAGTGCCAACTCTAACTGCCCAGGTGAGGTATTAGACAAACGTCGTGGAAAACAATGTAGATACCTAGCGCAAAGCTACGTCTCTAGGGGTTCTGCGTAACGCATAATTAATTTTCAAATAGGTTGTCTATTCGTTAAGGGTTTAGCGATCGCACAAGGCTTGACAAGCAACTAACAATTAACCACCTACCTTATGACTAATTTACAAATCTTCCTAGATATTGCTACAGAAGCCGCATTAGCTGCCGGTGCGGTTTTGCAAGGTTACTTGGGTAAGTTAGAAGACGCAATTATCGAAAAAGGACGTCCAGGTGATTTAGTCACCGCTGCTGATAAAGCTGCGGAAGTGGTGATTTTGGATATTTTGCGTCGCCACTTTCCAGAACACTCCATTCTAGCGGAAGAATCAGGTAAATTAGGAAATCAAGATAATGAATTCCTGTGGGCGATCGACCCTCTAGATGGTACAACTAACTACGCTCATCAATATCCGTTTTTTGCAGTTTCTATTGGACTGTTAATTAATGGTGTAGCGCAAGTTGGTGTAATTTATGACCCATTTCACGATGAATTATTCCGTGGAGCCACGGATTTAGGAGCAACGCTCAACCGTCGTCCCATCAAAGTTTCCCAAACCGCTGAATTAAGCAAAAGCTTGTTAGTTACGGGATTTGCTTACGATCGCCGCGAAACATCTGACAATAATTATGCCGAATTTTGTCACCTCACCCACCTAACCCAAGGAGTTAGACGCAGTGGTTCCGCATCTTTAGATTTAGCTCATGTCGCCTGCGGACGTTTGGATGGCTATTGGGAAAGAGGTCTTTCACCTTGGGATATTACCGCTGGCATTATTTTACTACAAGAAGCCGGCGGTAAAGTCACAGCTTACGATCGCACTCCTTTAAAAATTGAGTCTGGTAGAATTCTTGCCACCAACGGTCACATCCACCACAGCCTAAGTCAGGAATTACAGCAAGTTCCCCCTTTGTCATCGTGGGGATGAGGGAGTGG
>CASBQC010000360.1 GCA_949127805.1 Nostocales cyanobacterium PMM_0081 | reverse complement strand
TTCCGCCACAAAAACTCTTGGAAATAGCACGTAAAGAAAAGTTGGAAGTTGATGAAGTGATGGAAGCCGCACCCCATCTGTTACATGCAGACGTAAGTGCTATTATCGCTAGAGATACATTTGGGGTAGAAGATGAAGAAGTATTACAAGCGATCGCCAATCACACTTTAGGTAGACCGGGTATGAGTCTGCTAAGTTGTATCCTATTTGTAGCAGACAGTCTGGAACCAGGACGCGGCGATACCCCAGAATTAGAAAATTTACGACTCGTTAGCCGAGAAAATATAGACAGGGCTGTTTGGAAAACTAGCGATTATTCTTTAAAATTCTTAATTGAAAGTCATTGCTTGATTCATCCTCGCACGATCGCCACCCGGAATTGGTTCTTGCAAAAATCAAAAAGCAAACCACAATCCGTCCCTTTGTCAGCTTCGGCTGATGGGAACTTCATCACACGAACTATCAACGCAACTTCATAGACATCGATTTTTTGTTAGTATTCAAAAAAAAGCAGTTCGCACATTTACAATTCCATTAATTTTCATTGATGAAGAATTGTAAAAAATAGTTGCCAAAAAACAGAAAGCACCTGAGGTTTAATGTCTGATTATTTCCAAGGAATTCCATTACAATCTGTATTTTTAACCAAGAAAGCGGTCGAAAGCTCATCAGGTGACAGCAACCAGATGAGTAGAAAATTAGCGGAAACGATAGCCGAAGCCGCATCAGACCGTAAAGCAGGTGATATTGTATTGCTTCATGTAGCATCCGTATCTTACTTAGCAGATTACTTTGTGATGATGTCAGGTTATTCAAGGGTACAAGTAAGAGCGATCGCCGACGCAATAGAAGAAAAAGTCAAAACTGAATTACAACGAAATCCCTTGCGGACAGCAGGAAAAGCCGAGGGAAGTTGGGTGTTGCACGATTACGGTGAAGTGATTGTTCATGTCATGATGTCCAAAGAACGCGAGTTTTATAATTTAGAAGCTTTTTGGGGTCATGCAGAACGCATTGAATATCCAAAACCCTCGGAGGGTGGGGGTAAACCAACATGATTAATTCCTCAGTTTCAAACTGCCCAGTTCCCGCTGAACAGCAACCGCTTAATGAGTATGAAGAATTAAAAATTTCCTGGCTATTTCGTGATTGCACGTTGAATTGGCGCGAGTATATCACAAAAATGGTTTGGATTTGGAGTTTTTCTTGGGTAGTGGCAGGACCAGTGGCTGCGGCAAGTTTTACCCCAAATAAGTATATTGCCCAGTTTCTGCTTTGTGGAGCCGCAGGAGCGAGTTTCGGGGTAGTTCTGGGACTGACTCGGTTATATTTGGGCTGGTCTTATATACGCGATCGCCTGTTCAGTCCGGTAATATTTTATGAAGAATCAGGTTGGTACGACGGTCAAACCTGGACAAAACCCGAATCCGTCTTAATGCGCGATCGCTTAATCGTCAGCTATGAAATCAAACCGATTATCCAGCGCTTACAAATAACGAGTCTTTGCTTGGCGGGATTGCTAGTTCTTGGTACGATAATTTGGCATTTACTTTAAATAGTCACAAGTCTTCAGTTAACAGTCAACGGTCAATCAACTCTTGACTATAGACTTTTGACTCTGGAATGCGTGACAAAGGACACAACAATGATATATTCTCACCCATGACAAGGGGAAAACGAACTCAAGCGGCAGCACTTGAAGTAAGGTTGCTGCGGGAAGGCATTATTGAATCGAGGCACATAGTCCAAGCTGTTGTCTGCGATGAACGGGGACGGGTGCTATCCGTTGCGGGAAACGCCGAAACTGCTACTTTTGTCCGTTCAGCCCTCAAACCATTTCAGGCACTGGCTGTTACCAGCACAGGTACACTAGAGCGTTATGAATTGAGCGATCGCGACTTAGCAATTATCGTATCTTCTCACAAAGGTACAATCGAGCAGGTACGACAAGTGTTTAATATCCTTTGGCGTGCCGATCTCGATCCTAGCGCACTCCAATGCCCGATTCCCGAAGGGAAAAAAAGTCGTTTGGAATACAATTGCTCTGGGAAACATGCGGGGATGTTAGCGGTGTGTCAGCAGCGCCATTTTCCTTTAAATAACTACTTGGAACGCAAACACCCCATCCAGCAATTGATTGTCAGCAAAGTAGCAGAATTGCTACGAATGCCGGCAGAAGAATTTATCAGCGCTCATGATGATTGTGGCGTACCTACCTATTTCATGCAACTTGCTCAAATAGCGTCTCTGTATGCTCAGTTAGCCTCTGGTAGCAACTTGGATATGGAGCGCATTGTCCGTGCCATGACTCATCACCCCAATTTGGTAGCGGGAGACGGAGAATTTGATACAGAACTAATGCGTTTGGCTCCAGGAGAACTCGCAAGTAAATCCGGCGCCGAAGGAGTGCAGTGCATTTCTCGACTTGGTGAAGGCATGGGATTAGCAATTAAAGTCATAGATGGGGCAAAACGTGCAAAATACGCCGTTGCCATTCATATACTTCAGCAGATGGGCTGGATTAGCCCCAGCGTCGCTCAAAGCCTGTCAGAAAAGTTTATGAGCTTCGGGAAATACAAGCGTTTAGAAGTTGTTGGAGAATTATCACTTTTGTAGTTGCCAAATTTAAAACCTTGGGTTATATTAAATAAAGACGACGCGGGATAGAGCAGCCTGGTAGCTCGTCGGGCTCAACGAGTAAGATTGACTAAACGCTTAAAAGTTAGTCTTATTATGGGCGGTACGTAAAGAAACTTACGTATGTTTACCTGTCAAACTCGGGGAAGCCAATAGCGCGGTAATCCCGAACCAAGCTCCAGAAATGGAGAAGGTGTAGAGACTGGAAGGCAGGTACCCTAACAGGAAAGCTGAGGGTAAAGGGACAGTCCAGACCACAAACTGGTTAATCCAGGCAGTGAAAACTGTAGATGGTAAGCATAACCCGAAGGTCAGTGGTTCAAATCCACTTCCCGCCACCAACTAAAAAAACAAAACCCTGTAACACTAATAAGTTGCAGGGTTTTGTTTTATGCTGATTAGCAGCTATATCCAAGTAACAAATGGACACAAAGCTAAGGGGAGACATAGCAGAACAAGCTGCGATTCTTCATGCTCTCAAGCGTGGTTGGGGAGTTTTAAAACCTGTTGGCGATAGACTTCCTTACGATTTGGCGTATGATGTTGAAGGAACTGTGATTAAAATCCAAGTTAAATATGCCTGGTTTGATGAGCCTTCAGGTAATTATGTCGTAGATAATCGTCGCACCAAAACAAATCGGCGATTAATGCTTAGAGAAGCCTACAAACAATCCGACTTTGATTTTGCCTTGGTATATATAGAGAAACTTGACCTGTTCTATATCTTCCCGGTAGATGTGTTCATAAGCTATGGCAGCGAAATACACTTGGTTGAAACAGACAAGCGGCAGCGTAAACCACGTTCAGCTAAGTATCGTGATGCTTGGGAGTTAATCTTACAAACGGCTGTAAGTAAAAAAAATTGTCTGGAGTTGCCTGTGCAACTTGTCCAAGGGAATTTTTGATCTATTGTGGAAGAGAAGGGATCAAAAAAGCGCGGAGAATCATAGTTGTGAAGTTGCAGCGACCGATTTTAGTGGGAGGATTAGGACTATCCTTTTCTCTATGGATTTTAGAAAATATGCATCATTCGATGGTGCAGGTGGGAGAGTTTGGTTTATTGAGTCTGGTAGCAGTTGGTGGTGGTTTGTGGTTATTTAAGCCAAATCGCGGCAAAAATGCTTCTGATATCCTAGATGGAATGCCTGTAAATCGGGCTAGAGTGGAAGAAGCGATCGCACTGACTGAAGTCGTAATTAACCAACTTGCAAGCGAAGCTGAAAACCATCCAGCTTTAAAAACACTGCGAGAACAAGTTAATCAATTATTCTTTGAATTAGATAGAAAAGAAATTAAACTAGCTGTTACTGGTGGAAAGTCGGTAGGTAAAAGTACCTTAATTAAAGTTTTACGGAAAAATTTCCCATCTGTACAATTCCACGAAACAGCACCTTTGTTTGTAGAAGCGGGTGAAAAGTCACAAAATGAAGCATCTGATTTTGTTCTGTTTTTGACAAACGGTGATTTGACAGATTCAGAATTTCAAAGCTTACAGCAGCTAAAGGCAGCAAATCAAGCTGCAATGCTGGTTTTTAACAAACAAGACCAGTATTTACCAGACGAACGAAACAGCGTCTTACTGTCGTTAAAACAGCGGATGCAGACGAATGTAGTCGCAACAGCGGTGTCTCCTCTCCCCATCAAGGTGCGGAAGCATCAAGAAGACGGTTCCGTGCAAGAATGGATGGAACAACCTGTGCCAGACATTCAGCAGTTAACGCAGCAGTTAAATGAGATTGTCGCACAGCAAGGACAACAACTGGTGTGGACAACAACCATCAGAAAAGCGAAGTTATTGAAAGCTGATGCGAAGAACTTGTTGAATGGAGACAGACGCGATCGCGCAACTCCTATAATAGAACAATATCAGTGGATAGCTGCGGCTGCGGCATTCGCTAACCCAGTACCAGCGCTGGATATCTTGGCAACAGCGGCAATTAATGCCCAAATGGTGATGGATTTGGGTGGTATTTATCAGCAGAAATTTTCCCTTGAACAAGCGCAAACCGTAGCTGGTGCAATGGGAAGTTTGATGCTGAAACTCGGTTTGGTAGAACTTTCTACGAAGGCTGTTAGCACTGTCCTCAAAAGTAATGCTGTCACCTTTGTTGCTGGTGGCGTCGTGCAGGGTGTGAGTGCAGCTTATCTTACCAGAGTAGCAGGTCTTAGCTTAACCGAGTATTTCGAGCAACAGGAAATAGCCCTAAATTCTGAAGGTGGTTTGAATCTCGATAAGTTGCGGCAAACTTTGCAAAATGTCTTTGTGCAAAATCAGCAAATTGGTGTTTTACAGCGGTTTGTTAAGCAAGGTGTGAAGCGTTTGTTACCAGAAGCACAGCCTGAAGCTATTAGTGGTTAAGCGGTGAGATAGTTTCGCCCATTCATAGCAAAATACCAGCCCTGGCGAATAGAATTCGCGGCTACACAAACAAAGTCCGCCTGCGCGGACTAAACTTTCTTAAACCCGCATAGGCGGGTTTTGTCTGTTTAGACACGATTTATAATCGCCAGCTTTATAAATAGACTTTAAGAGAACTTAACAAACAATTATGTGAAATTTCAGATGACACAACACGATTAGTAGGAAACAATTGTATAGATAAAACACTGTTAATTCCATAACTAGATTTATGTTTGACAATCTGGCTGCTCTTATTTCTAACTTAAATCCAAACAGACCCATAGAAGATGATAGTCCTACAACTACTAAGGCAAAGCTTTGGATTGGTTTTGGTATTGCTATTTGGATGATTTCGATTGCTACTGGACTTACACTAGGGTTTGGAATACTTCATGAAGTAATGGGAGTTCCCAATGACATGATTTGGTTGTTATCAGGAGTATTAATACTTTGGTTTGTTCTTACACATGTAGGGGTCAAATCAAATAATAAATAAAATAGACGAAATGTAGTAGTTAACGGTAGGGTGCGTTACACTTCTTTAACGCACCCTATATATTTAAAATTTATTTGAGATTTACGTCTTATTTTCTCTTTCAATATCCACTATTTCCAACTCAGCTTCTAACTGTTCAACTGTTGGCAAATTACCCTGCAAACCCTTTGGCAAATTATTCCTTAACTGATATACAGAAACACCAATTGGCTTATTCATATCTCGCAGTGAATATTCTGCAATTACCTTATTTTTGCTTTTGCATAAAATTATCCCAATTGTCGGTTGGTCATCTGGATGTCTCAACAAATCGTCCACTGCACTAACATAGAAATTCATCTTGCCTGAAAATTCTGGCTTGAACTCTTCAATTTTCAGGTCAATCACCACGTAGCAGCGTAAACGCAAGTGGTAAAATAATAAGTCTATATAAAAGTCTTCACCGCCAACTTCAAGATGATATTGGCTACCTACAAAAGCAAATCCAACTCCTAACTCTAATAAGAAATCACGAATGTGGTTGATTAAAGCACGTTCTAAATCACGTTCAAGAATCTCCTCTCCCAAGTTGAGAAAATCAAACGAATAGGGGTCTTTCAACAACTGTTGCGCTAGTTCTGATTGTGGTTTGGAGAGTGTAAGGTCAAAATTAGTAATAGCTTTACCCTGACGGTGGTACAACTGGCTTTCAATTTGATGGACTAAAACATTCCGACTCCAGCCATATTGTATAGTTTGTTTTATGTACCATTCACGCTCCACTGAGTCTTTCACAGTATCCAATATACGGACATTATGACCCCAAGGAATTTGTGCAACAAGCTGTTGCACAAATTGCTCATCAGGGTAAGCTTGGGCAAATGCTCGCATATACTTGAGATTGCGAAGTGAGAAGCCTTTAATTTCTGGAAAAGCTTGCTGCAAGTCGGTTGCAAGACGGTTGATTACTTTTGCTCCCCAACCTTGCTGCTGTTGTCTGTGAAGAATATCTCGTCCAATTTGCCAGTAAAGTAATACTAACTCTTTGTTGACAGCAACAGCCGCTCGTAATTGAGCGTGAGAAATCCGTGTTTTCAGTTCACTCAGAAAGTCATTATAACCGAGGATATCAGAGGTGCTAACTTGCGATCGCTCAAATTTATCTTCTTTCGGCATAAAACTTGCGATTGGCAGCAGAATATGGCGCTAATATACTTTAGTTTAAAGTAAGCAACCTTAATGTGATGACTTTTGAACACCTTTCTATTTTCTCCTTTTTTGCAGGCTCTGGTTTCCTTGATTTAGGTTTTGAAAACAACGGTTTTAATATCGTTTATGTGAATGAACTTTTTTCCCCTTTTATGTCAGCATACCGCTATTCACGGCAGGCTCTCAATCTGCCATTACCGAAATACGGATATCATTATGGGGAAGAAGCCGACGTAACCAAACTTATTGATGGTTTACCAGCACAACGTATTCGAGAGTTAGTAAAAGACTGTCGCAAATCTAATAATATAATTGGTTTTATTGGTGGTCCTCCTTGTCCTGATTTTTCTGTTGGTGGTAAAAACAAAGGACGTTTAGGAGATAATGGTAAACTTTCGGCTGCATATGTTGAATTAATTTGCCAACAACAGCCTGATTTCTTTTTGTTTGAAAACGTCAAAGGTTTGTGGAAGACGACAAAACATCGTTTATTTTTTGAAGCGCTGAAACAACAATTGCAGCAAGCGGGTTATGTATTAACAGAGCGTTTGATTAATGCGATTGAATATGGTGTACCTCAAGATAGAGAAAGAATTATTCTTATAGGTTTTGGAAAAAAACTTATTCAAGATATGGGAATAATATTTAATAGTGAAAATATTCTTACTGAAGGTACTTTTCCTTGGAAAAAACACATTATATATCCTCAAGATAAAGTCTTTTCTTACCCTTGGGGGATGCGTGAAGCATTCAAAGAAGATTCTATAGTATTATGTCCTGATGGGATTCTTCAGGAACTAACTGTTGAATACTGGTTTAGAAAAAATGATGTGTTAAATCATGCCAATTCACAACATTATTTTCAACCAAGGGCTGGTATAAAAAGATTTGCTGTTGTTGATGAAGGAGACGATTCCAAAAAGTCTTACAAACGTCTTCACCGATGGCGTTATTCTCCCACAGCTTGCTATGGCAATAATGAAGTACATTTACATCCTTACAAAGTTAGAAGAATTTCTGTAGCGGAAGCTTTAGCGATACAATCTTTACCTGCAAATTTTGTGCTTCCAGAGAATATGACGTTGACGAATATGTTTAAAACTATTGGTAATGGTGTACCATATCTAGCTTCAAAGGGATTGGCTCAAACTATCCTTGACTTTTTAGCAACTACAGAATGGTGCTATGAAGAGGAAATCAGCAAGCAATTAGAGCTACCGCTGATGTTTTGATTGTTTTACAGCAGATTGCGATCTAATCGAATACACGTAGAGACCTAGCAGTGCTACGTCTCTACAAGGAGAGGGTTTTATACATGTATTTCATTTACCTGAAATCTGCTGTATTATACCTAGCTATTGTTTAATAGCCGCTGCAACTAACGGCACTAAATCTGCTTTTCTTGTATATGGGTATGTACCATCTACTAGCTTAAAATTCTGTTCTAATGCAATACCATGAGGGGCAATCGCTGTATTAAATATAGTTCTATCAGCGGAGGTTAACTCACTGGCAACCATGTAATATTGCCAACTTTGCTGCAACACATGCCCCATTGCTTTAATCATTGCTGCCTCAAATAAAGGCTGGTAGCGACGATCTGGACGATTTGAAGTTTTCAGAGAAATTGCTGCTTTAACTTCTTCTATACGTAGCTTACCCTTGAGAAACTTATACATTTCCAAGCTATCTGGATCTCTTGCCTGCTGTTCTAAAAATGGCTGAACAAATGTTGAATTTTCCTTATTTTCAAGGACGGCAATAATATAATCTGGGCTAGGTAGAAAAATGTTGTCTTTAAAAGGTTTAATTTTTGCTAAAGCATATTCAGTGGCAAACTCATTGTTGCTAAATAGATTTAAAAATTTTGAAGACGCTTCATCTGATCCCTCTGTTTGTACCCTGGAGTTTGGCAGAGAAAAAACAGCGATACATGCCTCAGTATCGTGATTGATATCAAAGACAATTTCAGATAGCAAGCTAGTTGCTATTAACTCATTCCAACGTCCTGTAGCATTGTTAAGGGCGCCGACTTGAGGAGTTTGCAAATACTTGGCAGTAAACGCTTTTATCGTTTCGTTTCTAATCCACCTTAAAATTTCACTAACAGACAAATTGTTATCTAGCTTTATCACTATTTCAGAAGATAAACTTCTGTATATTGCAATGCTATTAATACGAACTTTACCATGTATTGTTTCTGTAAACCATTGGGTATCACTAAGCATTTTATTATTGTTTGGGATAAGGTGAGGCGGGAAATTCTGTTAAATAAACATTTTCCCCAATCGGACTTCGCCTTTATAGTCGGACTAGTGTCCAATGTAAACTTAAACACTAAGGGTAAGAAAGAGCCAAATTACTCTCAACACCCAATAAGCCGTCACAATACTCAAGAAAAATGTCATGAATTATGGTTTAATTTAATAAAAATGTCTTTATGATTCTAAATAAAGTTTAATAATCAATTACTGGTAAAAGTAACAATGGCAGCAGATTATCCAGACATTGATATTGCGCCATACATCGATCATACGCTGCTCATGGCTACGGCTACAAGCGAGCACGTTAAGCAATGGTGTGAAGAAGCAGACAGATTTGGCTTTGCGACGGTTTGCGTCTACCCGGTGCATGTCAGGCAAGCGGCAGAACTCCTCCACGGCAAAAATCCTAAAGTCTGTACGGTGATTGGCTTTCCTTCTGGGGCAACGACTTCAGCCGTCAAGCTGTTTGAAGCTCAAGAAGCACTAGAAAATGGTGCTTTTGAGTTGGATGTAGTAATTAACTTGGGGTGGTTGAAAGCTGGCAAAACTGAGGAAATACACCGGGAAATTGCCGAAATTTGCGAAGCCGCAGATGGAAATGTCAAGGTAATATTGGAAACTAACCTGCTGACGGATACGGAGAAAAGTGTGGCAGCAGAAATAGCTATGGATGCAGGGGCGTCATTTCTCAAAACCTGTACAGGTTGGAACGGTGGTGCGACAGTAGCGGATGTACAACTTTTGAAAGAAGTGGCACGAGAAAGGGTGGGAATTAAAGCTTCAGGAGGAATTCGCACCGCCTCGCAAGCTTTAGACTTAATAGTAGCGGGTGCAACTAGATTAGGCACGTCTCACGGTATCGATTTGATCCGCCAGCGCGATACCCTGGAAAAGAGAGAGTAGTCAAAAGTCATTGGTCAAAGGTCAAAAGTCAAAGGTCAAAAGTCAAAGGATTTTTGGCTGTTGATTATTGACTGTTGACTATTGACTATTGACTGTTGACTATTGACTATTGACTGTTGACTAATGAGTAGAACCTATAAAGCAACTGGGATTAATCTGAAAACCCAGGCGTTTGGCGAAGCCGATAGGCTAGTGACAATTTTGACACGAGAGTTTGGTTTGATTCGGGCAATTGCTCCAGGGGCACGCAAGCACAAATCTAGCCTTGGTGGTAGGAGTGGGATGTTTGTTGTAAATGAACTACTGATTGCCCAAGGGCGATCGCTTGATAAAATTACACAAGCACAAACTCTAAAAACTTATCCAGGTCTGGCTAAAGACTTGGCAAAACTCGCTGCTAGCCAGTATTTAGCAGAAATTGTATTATGTCAAGCTCTAAGCGAACAACCCCAAGAAGAACTATATGAATTACTCAATGAACATCTGGGTAGGTTGGAAGCGATACCCACCACAGAGGTAAAAACTATTTTCGCTCATCTGGCACATGCTGTATTTCACCTTTTAGCGAATTCAGGACTCACCCCCCAAGTGCAAGTCTGTTGCTTGACTGGGCATCCCCTAATACCAGACTTTACAGACCCCAAGCCTCAGGTAGGATTTAGTGTCTCTGCTGGTGGAACAGTTAGTTTACAAGCTTTGGAGCGCTTGCGTCAAGAGGGAGAGAAAGAAAGAGGGGGGGAGTGGGAGAGAGGGGGACAAGGGAGACAAGGGAGA
>CASBQC010000359.1 GCA_949127805.1 Nostocales cyanobacterium PMM_0081 | reverse complement strand
CGGAACGTCTCTACGTGTATTCTATAAAAACGCAATCTGCTGTATATTTAGATGTCTAATTTTATCTTTAATTTAGATTTTTCCTTCAGTAATTACCGATTGTGACAGTGGGGGTGCGGAATCTGGGATATATCTAATAAGCCTGTCATGATATTAGATAGCACAAAACGTGCTTACTACCAAACAATATTATAGATATCTTTCCAGCTTGAAGGCTCCAAACAACTTTACAGTTTCTTTAAAATAAAGGCAGAATATTGACGGATGACTGAAACCGGAAGGGGAGCGCAAATTGGATTGAGTAACTTTAACTCAATCTTAATTTATGATCGAACCAATACAGCAACCACTACCCGATTTGAAATCGCTGAAATGGACTGGCAATAAAATACCACAACAATCTAGCCAGATATCGATTGACCCTACCAAATTTAAGCAGCTACTAAGTTTAGTTTGCGGTGACAGGGCGATCGCCAAACGTTTGCTTGACCAACAGCAAAAAGTACACCCAGGTAAAACTGGCTGTTGGTATCTGGAGAAAACGATCCAAGATGTCAAGCGCGATCGCAACTCTTGAAGCTTCTAAAAAGCGATCGCATTTCTCAGATGGTGGAAAAGAGCGATCGCATAACCATTTACCTCAAATTTCCAACTAAGCCTCAAAATACAAAGCATTCGATACCTTTTGACTTCGTATTTATTGGTTATACCAAAAATACCCCCAGGGGAATTCGAATCCCCGTTACCTCCGTGAAAGGGAGGTGTCCTAGGCCTCTAGACGATGGGGGCATCAATTGCCAGACTTTTATCAATATAACGAATTTTTGATCTGATGTCAACAGGTTTGGCGAAAAAATTATCTACTCATCCAGCAATGCCTTCAACAACAGATTTTTAGAAGAGCGGAAATCTTGTGTGCATAGTGGTTTTAGGGCGGTTGTTGGTCATGCGATCGCCATCAATTATAACAAGTCCTACTTTTATCGGCTATGATTTGTTTTTAATTATGATCGTCATTTTCTCAACTTAGTCGTCATGGGTTTATCACAAGCTGAATGCTGCCGTACATTCGCCTTTTTCACTTCTAAACGCATAGTGGCAGAATGTTTTCTGTATTTTATGCCCACATGAGCGATCGCCACTTTTTCATGAATAATTAATAAATAGCGTATAAACAAATACCATTCATGAAACCACTTGAGAATTTAGCAAGTCACAATGGACGTAGTATTGCCCTCGATAAAGTTAAGATTAACTGTTCTTTACAAAAGATTTTGAAATATATCACTCAAAATCTACAATATGGAAGCATCATTTGAAATCACCCAACAGATGGTGATTGCCGTATTTGCAGGCATTACCGCTCAAGTGCTGGCTGCATACCTTCGGCTACCCAGCATTGTCTTGTTATTGGTGTTTGGCATTCTCCTTGGTTCGGATGCGCTTGGGCTGTTGCATCCTCATGTACTGGGCACAGGATTGGAAGTTATTGTTGCCCTAGCGACGGCAATAATTTTGTTTGAAGGCGGACTCAATTTGGATTTGCGCGAGTTGGGCAAAGTTTCCCTCAGTCTCCAATTGCTCGTCACTCTGGGAACGCTCATCACTCTGCTTGGTGGTAGCATGGCAGCTCACTGGTTGGGTGAATTTCCCTGGAATATTGCCTTTCTCTACGCTTCCATAGTTGTAGTCACAGGACCAACCGTCGTCGGTCCCCTACTCAAACAAATCAATGTAGATCGACAAGTAGCAACGCTGTTGGAAGGGGAAGGCGTTTTAATTGACCCAGTGGGAGCTATCCTCGCCTTCGTTGTTCTTGATACAATTTTGAGTGGGGATGCTGACCCTATCGATGCTATTATCGGTTTGCTGTTGCGTCTGTTAGTTGGTGGGGCAATTGGCGCTGCTGGCGGTTATTTGATGAGTTTGATTTTCAAACGTGCCGATGTTCTATCATTAGAACTAAAAAATTTAGTGGTGCTGGCAGTGCTGTGGAGTCTGTTTACTTTAGCGCAGATGATCCGCAGTGAGTCGGGAGTAATGACAACCGTAATTGCCGGCGCAGTTTTTGCTAACTCCTCGGTGCCAGAAGAACGTTTGTTACGCCGATTTAAAGGTCAATTAACGATTCTCTCAGTCTCGGTGCTGTTTATTCTGTTAGCGGCTGATTTGTCTATTGCCAGTGTATTTGCTTTGGGTTGGGGCAGTTTATTTACGGTTTTGGTATTGATGTTCATCGTTCGCCCGATTAACATTCTCTGTTGTACGTGGAATAGTGACCTTAACTGGCGGCAAAAATTGTTTTTAAGTTGGGTTGCACCCAGAGGAATTGTTTCTGCTTCAGTGGCTTCTTTGTTTGCGATCGCACTCACAAAACATGGTGTCAACGGTGGTGAAGCTATTAAAGCTTTAGTCTTCCTGACAATTCTGATGACAGTATTCTGTCAGGGGCTAACAGCAGGTACAATCGCCAAATGGCTACAAATCACTTCTAAAGAAGCAACCGGGTTGGTAATTGTTGGCTGTAATCCCTTAAGTCTTTTGATTGCCCGATTCTTTCAAGAACGGGGTGAAGCTGTGGTCATGATTGATACTGACCCGAAATGTTTTGCAGAAGCGGAAGCACAAAATCTGCGGGTAATTGCTAGCAGTGCCCTAGATACAGGAGTTTTGGAAGAAGCGGGACTTGCTTCTATGGGAACTTTTTTAGCTATGACTAACAATGGTGAGGTAAATTATGTTTTAGCTCAACGTGCAGCGGAAGAGTTTGACCCCCCACGTGTCTTAGCTGTTTTTCCTCGCGACCCGCAAGCATCTACATCAGCAGAGAATAAAGTTGACCAAGCTTTTGTCCCAGACTTAGGAATTAAGACTTGGAATGAGTATCTCAGTAGTGGACGAGTAAAGTTAGGGACAACTACCCTTGAGGAGTCGGAATTTTCTAGCCAACAAAATCGCATCCAAGAAAAGATTCAGGCTGGCGATTTGGTGCCGTTGTTGGTAGAAAGAGATAAACGTCTACAGATAATGCCAGCTAGTATTGATTGGAAAGCAGGCGATCGCATTATCTATCTATTGCACGATCCCAGATCCAACCTTTTAAAACGATTATCTGGTGCCAGCCAATCAACCCCTCTATCTCTAGAAAAATTACCAGAAGTCGAACAAGTCCCTGTCGCAAAATTAGCTGAACTTTCCAAAGAGTGATTCCCCCAATCGTTGAAGGAGTGCGGGAAGACTTGGAGGACAAGGGGAAGGGGCAAGAATTATTACTAATGCCCAATGCCCAATGCCCAATGCCCAATGCCCAATTCCCAATGACTATTGACTATTGACTATTGGTTGCTGTGGTAAATTACCCAATTCAGAGTTCGGGGTTTCTTGATGTGTTTCTTTTTCTTGCCACAAGACACCACCTAAATGCACTACGGCAAGGAGTATGGCAGCAAGGGAAAGGATATAACTGTGTATGGTGTAAAGATGCTCAATAGTCACGCTGCTAATGGCTCCACCACCTGTTAGGATATCTCGTAATTGATGCCCAATGAAAGGAATTGCTTCAATTGTTCCAAGCTCGATGCTAAAACGCCAGTATCCTAGTTGATTCCAGTTTGAGATCATTGCTGTCCAATCAAGAGCGATCGCACTCAAGGTAAACAAAATTCCACTAATCCAAGCTGTCAGCCAACTCTTGCTAAATTGTCTGCTTAAGAACATCACCACAATTTGAATCAAGGCAACAATAATTACTGCGTTACCTGCGATATTATGCGCTTTATGAAATAACCAGCCGTAAGTTACTTGCCGATCAATCATTTTCAATGACTCATAAGCGCCGCCTGCTGTTGGTTCATAATAAAAAGATAGTAAAATTCCCGTAGTCGCACTAATCAAGGTCAGAGTAATAATAACGACGGATAAGCTTGTCGATACTCGCCGCCCAATTATATCAAACCGGGTGCTTTGCATAACTATTGCCTCTTTCCTTAGGTTTATATGTATTTTAATTACAGTTTAACTAAGAATTGTTAAAAAATAATAACTCTTGAGGCGTATATCTAAATATTTAAGCTAAATATTGTATGCAAGCTTTTAATGGTTCTTCAGAGCCATACCAAATTCCTGGGCTTCTGGGGGAATAGTTGACACCTGAAATCACAATATTTTCAGCTCCATCAAAATCGGTTTGAAAGTCTTAATGTCAAGTCAGTTTAGTGTATAATACACATAATGTTATTGTAGCTACGTGGGTAACTGAAAAATAGTTGGGCAATAAAAAAGCGAATTGACTAGTAGTGGTTGTAGATGTTAAATGAAAGCGATCGCCAAAACTCAGAGTCATCCGATTTTTTAGCTTGAATTGTCGGCGGTCAGAAAAAATCAGTAATAAAAAGTAATAAATTTTCCACTCTTATTTGTCAAAAAACGCAACTATAAAGATATTTTCGCGTCGATGCTAAGGATAACTAACGGGCAAAAAATGGAAACGGTTCTGTTTTGAATAAGGCAATAGAAAGTTATTATTTGTAGTGGGACGCATCTATATGCAGTATCTGTAAAGAGAAAATTACTTTTTTAACGCAACTGAACCGAGTGAACGATAACAGCTATGTCTTACGTCTCCCTGCTGAAAAACATACCAGATATCTTAAGCCAGCCTGCTGGAATTGCAGCCATAGCCTCTGTAGGCATTCATGGTGCGATCGCTTTTATCCTCCCCTTGATGCCTGTAGATTCTAGTAAATCCACTCCTCAAGCATCAACTAAACCCGTCGGACTCGTTGAATTAAGCCAAGCTGACCAAAACCGTCTGCCACAAATTCCCGGCACATCTCAGGTTGCGCTCAAACCGCAAGTTCCCCTACCGAACTTTGCCACCCAACCAACTCAATTAGCAGCTTTGCCACCAGCTTTGTCTAGCTCTAGTCAGGTGATATTGCCCCCCATCCCCAAAACACCTAATAATTATTCCATCACCTCTGTACCTAAAGGTCAGTCGTTGCGGATAATTCCTCAGACAAAGGGAAATTTTCAAATCGACACATCCGGCTTTAATGCAAGCAAAAAAACCGCGCAATCATTTAAGGGTTTTGACAAGAATGACGTAAAAATTGCCCGTTCTTCAGAAGCGCGGTCAGTAGACAAGTTGCCAGAATTACAAGCGGATAATAAAATCCCTGAGGAAATACCTAACACCCCTCCATTGGTAAATTCCTCTGAGACTATGCCTTATACACCCACTTCTGAGGCAAGCAGCACCCCAGAAAAGATGTCGGTGGGAAATGATGTACCGAAAATTGCTACTCTAAATCAAGATTTAATAACTCCTGTGGGAGAACTTGGTTTATCTGGAGAGAATTTAACTTTAGCCACCGCAAGCTTACCGCAATGGCAGCAGTCAAGCTCTAGCATACCTGAGTTTTTATCAGGTTCCAAGAAACCTTATACCGTATCAGCAGCCACACAAGAGTTAACTAACAAAACTACTACTTTGGCAGAACAGTTTGTTAAAGTTAGACAGCAATACCCCAACATAGAAACGAAACAACCCATTTCCTTAGCGATTGATAAAGCAGGGTTGGAGCGTCGAGTTGAAGTAGGTTTGGTAGTTAATCCAGATGGAAAAAAAGTTGAATCTGTAGAATTTTTGGATAACTCAATTTCATCTGAGAGCAAAATAGCTATTAGGCAATATTTGCGAGAGTATCTCGAAAAGAATCCAGCTCAGGCTAATGGCAAGCCCAAGTATTACACATTTAGTGTGTCGCCTAATTTGTCGTCCCCTCAGGATGCCGATAATAGTTCTCAAACTATTCCAGTTTTGCCCACATCCCCAATAAATCAAACATCATTAAGAGCACCAACAGCAACTGTAAAACCACTATCTAGATTAGGAATCACCAGCAAACAGCCGCAGACTATACCCCAAGCAGCTGAAAAACCATTACCAGAATTGCAAACCGGGGGTAAACAACCTTTGCTGCTACCGCAATTCAATAAACCACAATCATCAGCACAAGTTAGAAAAAATCAGACATTGCCTGTATTGCAACCAAATGAACAACAATTGTCACAGGTGCAAAGCAATATACAGCCTTCACCTTTAGGGCAAGTCAATAAACAACAATTATTAGGAGCGCGAATTAGAAATAGTCAACCTTCCCCCACACCCGAAGCAACTGCGAAACCATCACTTGCTCCCGAAATCAGCAGCAATCAAACTTCGTCCCCTGGTAAACCGAGTCAAAAACTCTTACAGCAGCTGCGCGAATTGAGGCAACAAAGAGAAACCTCTAATCAAGAAAAATAAAATTTAGTGATTTGAGATTAGGGATTGGCAATTCTTTTATTAGCTTTTTAGCCAATCCTTATCTAATCTCGACTTCACCAGCCAAGTTCCGCTTGTTGGAAAACGTAAGCGGCTACTTCCATAATCTCTTGAGCGGTTAACTTATCCTTAAAAGCAGGCATGGCATTTTTACCATTTTGTAGCTGGTAAGTAATTGCGGCAATAGAGTCACTATCATAATTTTCTAGGTACTTTGACAAAGCTTCCTTTTTCAAAGTTTTCTGCTCAATGAGAATGTTCCCACCACCGATATGACAAGAGGCACAGTTAGCATTGAATATTTTCGCACCCTTGGATATTTCGACAGCTAGTGCTGGATGAATGAATGTAAATTCGAGAGCGATCGCTAATAGCAAAATTAATAAAAATATTCTCAAGTAATTCTCCTTGCAAACAGGTTCGGTGTAACTAAAAAAGCCGTTTTTTGCATACCCTACAGGCTATAAGCCTGTACGGCAGGTGCTACAACTGTCGTGTTCCTCCCCAACGCAGTGGCAAGGCTATACGAACAATAGCCCGCCAAGGCGGGCTATGATATTCTAGCCCGCCTTGGCGGGCTAAGTTTGTATAACCACACCCTTCTAGGGTGTTGATTTAAGAATATTCCAAAGACTTTATATAATTGACGGTTCCGAAGCTCATCCCTTCCATCGCTACGTAGCGTTTAGCATCCCAGATGGGGATAAGACTCGGAACCGTTTGATATGCATCGTCTTAGTCTGACAAAATGTAGCCTAATGATACATGAATGAGAACTTTGCCCAGGAGCAAGAAAAATCATCTTGCATCCACAGCATTATTCTTAGCCTTCAACAGTGAGTTTACCAACCATGCCTGCGCCACGGTGGGGTTCGCAGTAGAATGTGTATTCACCAGCAGGAGCGTCTGCGGGGATGATGGTTATTGTCTTCTGACCAGGACTCATCAGCAATTTCTTGTGAGATAGTCCTTTGGCTAAATCGGCGCTCTTAGCGGGGTTTTTAGCAGGGTCAAAGACAACATTATGGGGAGGAACTTTGTTGTTTACCCATTCAATTGTGTCACCTGGTTTAACAGTCAACTTTTTGGGTTGAAACGCCAGCATACCTTTATCGCTGCCTAGTTTAACCGTGTAGGTTTCAGCCGCAGCGCTGTTCGGGAAAACAGCAAAGCTGCTCACTACTAAACAAATTGTTAAAACAGCTAAACCCAATCGCCGCAAACTAGCTGCAATCAATTTCATGATTCTCTCCTAAACATTCACTTTTATCTTGCCTTTTTCATTCTAGATATAAATGAACCTTAAATATGACAATCTGTCATAGATGTAATTTTTTTTTCAATTTTGAGCAATAATACTGGCGTAAAAGCCGAATGAAACCCCCAAATCTAGATTAGGTTTAGTTGCTAAAAACTTCTGTACCCCAACCAGGGGCTTTTTTTGCGGCTGTCAAAACGAAAGCAGCTAAATTTTCTACCTGCTGTTGTGATAGCACCCTTGGAGCTACCTGACGACACCAGTAAGTTTCTTCACTACCGTCGTAGGTCATCGGTTGTCGCATAAAGACAACCAGACCGTTGATATTATCTCGCGGCGGAGTAGCTTGTTTAAGTTTTGTCAAAGATAAAGACACTTCCGGGTCTGGTAAAGTTGCCCCACCAACGTGGCAATTTATACAATTAGTTGCAAACAGTTGTTTGCCATCTGATAGTTGTTGTGGTGAAAACTCTTTTGTATTGCCTTGCCCATCTAAGTCAAGGGTAATTTGCTCAGTGATATGCAAATAACGCCTTACGTAAGAGTCAATATTAGCAGCTTGGGCGGATAAGCTCCGGCTGAATAGTACCAGTATAACTACTAATATGCATGATATATAACGAACTAAAATTCGAGAAAGCATTCTTTTGCCTAAGACTGTACCGAAGCGCGTTCTCATTACTAAGTCTAGGGATTAGGGATGAAGAATTGATAATAAATATGAAGTAAGATAAACTTCCGGCTTCATCCTTTAATATTCCCCAGTCCCTCAACCCTAGACTTAAGAACTTCTTGTTAAAGCGATCGCGATTTTCTTCAGATGTTGATCGCCCAAAACCGATAATTTAGCAGGAGCGTGAAGAGTTTAGTAATAGATTTTACCACCACCCCACTGCTGACCAACAACTTTAGGTTGCAGGAGAATGTGACCAGCGATCGCCTTTAAATTATCGTCAGTCAAATTTCTCATTTGTGGGAAAATATCTGCACTCTTGATGCTGGGATGTATTTCCGAAATCTCCTCTTCACCGTCGTAAGTGGTGGGATTTTTCATGTAGTCTACCAAACCTTCAATGTTATTACGGTTTGGTGTTGCTAATGCTAGAGATTCCGGTTCCAGTCCCACGTTTTGGTTAGTCTTGGTAACACCCCCAGCGTGACATTGGGCACAAGCGAAGTTAAATAAACGTTTGCCTTCTTTAACTTCTTTCAGGGTGAGGACAGTGGTATCACCGCTGTCATTTAATGGTATTGTCCGCGTTTGTGCGGTTAGTTCCAGCGCTGTTGCGCTACCCACAACAAACTGAAACGTCAGTAAAACAGTAGCCAAAATAATGCCAATTAATCTTTTTAACATGTTTCCCCTTAAATGTTTTGATGCTCAACACAGCACTTGACAGCGATACTCAATCTCAAAAATGCTAATTGCCAGTCTTCGAGTCTTCTGTGTCTTCTACGGCTGTGCTTGCCCTGATAAACACAGCACCTTTTCCATCTTGGACGCTGTAATCTGCTGTTATCTCTGCGAGTAATAGGTTTACAAAACCCATAATGCTTGTTAACTAACAGATAAAGATTGAGTTGCTGTTATACCAATATCACGTTCGGAGTGCAAT
>CASBQC010000358.1 GCA_949127805.1 Nostocales cyanobacterium PMM_0081 | reverse complement strand
CCTTGGCAACAATTACAGTTACTAAATCAAACTCTGAAGACATTTTGGGCAGCGTTACAAGAACAACACACAGCAATGGAAGAATTGCGCTCTTCAAATGAGGGACTGATAGCGACTTGTAAATATCTAGAAGAAGAACGTCACCGCTACCAAGAGTTGTTTTACTTTGCGCCGGATGGGTATTTAGTAACAGATATTAAGGGTACAATTTCTCAAGCAAATCATGCTGCTGCCAAGTTGCTGAACATCGACCAAAAGTATCTAGTAGGTAAAAAGCTGATTAGCTTCATCCCAGAGGCAGATCGTCAAGCTTTTCGGGTTATGTTGACGCAACTTTATGGTATGAAACGATTGCAGGAATGGGAAGTGCGTTTGTGTAAGCGAGAGAATACGCTGATTGATGCGGCGATGACGATAGTAACTGTGTATGATGCAAATCATAAGCCGATCGCTTTGCGTTGGCAATTGCGCGAAATCACCGCACGCAAACAAGCTGAAGAACAACTACGGGAACTGCAACTGCAAAACTTGCAATTAGTAGAAGCAGATCGTCTCAAATCACAATTTCTCTCAATAATGTCGCACGAGTTGCGTACTCCCTTAAACGCGATTCTCGGATTTTCTCACGTTCTGCTACGTCGATTTCGCCTGAATGTTGAGCAGCAACCATTAAACATGGTGGAAAATATCTACAACAATAGTAAGCATTTGCTGTCCTTAGTTGAAGATATTTTGGATTATACCAAGCTGAAAGCCAAACGTTTGGAATTGCAGTTAGAAACGTTTGACTTAGCTTCCTTAGTGAAAGCGACTGTTGAAGAAATGCGATCGCTAGCGGAACACAAAAATCTAAATTTAGAGGTTTACTTAGCTCAACCGAGCATTTTTGTAGTCAATGACCCCAGTCGGATGCACCAAATTATTGCCAACTTGTTAGATAATGCGATTAAGTATACCGAATCAGGTAGCGTAGTTATCGAAGTTATGGAACTACCCGAAGATAGGTTAGCGATCGCTGTTGTCGATACTGGAATTGGCATCGGTGAAAAAGATTTAAAGTTTATTTTTCAGGAATTTCGCCAAGCAAATCAGACCTTAGCCAGATGTCAAGGAGGGACAGGTTTAGGATTGGCAATTACTGATGCTTTAGTGCAATTAATGCAAGGAACCATCTACGTAGAAAGCAGTTTGGGGCAGGGTTCTACCTTTCGCGTGGAATTAGCCCGCACAATGCCTGGAAAATAGACATCGACCGAATTTAAATATGTGTTATCGAGAACCTCTACAAGACGTAGCAGTGCTACGTCTCTACATTTTTTTCACATTAGGACTTTAGTGCCTAAAATAAGCGAAGACAGCGCTTACTACGAGTTTATATTTATGTTTTTCGTGTGACAGTTGCCTAAGTTCTAAGGGAATATCGCGCTCACGCAAAAACAACTCAGCGATAAATTTCTGCGATCGCTAATTCAATCCCAACTGATTCTAAGGGAATCGATCGCTCTAAGTCGTTAAAATCACTAAGCAACCAACCTTGAGTTTGTTTGCTGTAGCGTTCTATAAAAGGTTCATCCTGCTCGATTAATAAATATTCGCGAAAACTCTTAATTGATCGATACATCCGAAATTTACTTTCGCGGTCGTAATCTGCTGTAGAAGGAGATAGCACTTCAACAATTAAAATGGGATTCAAAACTTCATCGGTGCGATCGCTATTCAGTTGCGGTTCACCCTCAAAAACCATCACGTCTGGATATAACCCACGTCGATAATCGGGAATCCACAGCCGCAAGTCGCTGTTAATTGGCTCAAATTGAGTATCACGCTTTATAAACTTGAGAAAGGCAAAAACATTACCACCTATACGGCTGTGGTTGAGCGTTCCTCCGGGTATCGGTACAATTTCTCCATCACGATATTCGTTGCGTCCTTCTGCTTTTCGAGCGATCGCACGATATTCATCTAAATTGTAGCGACGCTCGACGGTGGTAATCATGGGTTGTAACCGATCGCATTGATTGTAGGGCAACAAAACTATTTTGTCACAAATTTGGGCGTGAGTTGAGTCACGCGATCGCCGGATATTAGACTATCTTAAAAGGTGCGTCCTTCATGAAAAATTGGGAGTGAAGTTGCCTTGAAACTTGTGTCCGATCCGGCGATCGCCGACAAAATTCGTAAAATGAATCAGCGGGTACGATGGCAAGATCCTGCAATTGTCGAGCGGGACATTGACCAAACTCGCATGGTGTTAGATGATAATCGAGCAGGCGATCGAGAGTTTTCATTTTTGGTTGTAGGTGATAGCGGTTCCGCATCGCACCACGGACACAATCCCCAACGAAAGATAGCTGAACTAATGCTGCCCCATCACAACGAAAGCCGTTTTATGCTGCATACTGGCGATGTTATCTATTTAGTCGGGTCGAGCGAGTACTACCAGCAAAACTTCATCAACCCTTATCGTGAATTTCTCGTAGGTGGTGAACATCCTAAGCATATCGCTTATGACGAGATGGTTTTCAAGCTGCCAATTCTACCCATACCGGGAAATCACGATTACTATAACTTGCCGATTCTATTGGGCTTAGTGTCTTGGACAACACTGCCAATCCGTCGTCTACTCCAGTCAAAATTGGATATTGACGTGGGCTTGCATGGCTCAGGAAGGGGTGATGCTTACGCAAAAGCGTTTTTGGACTATCTCAAGGCGTTTAAGCTTCCCGGAGATTTAGCGCGTCATTTAGATGAACATTATACGCAAAAAACGGATACAGGGCGTTGTCTTAGCTACCAGCCGGGAAAATTTACACGTTTACCCAATCGCTACTATACTTTCCGCTATGGGGGTATTGATTTTTTCGCTTTAGATTCTAACACATTTAACGATCCGCTGCCGCTAGCCTCCACCAAAGAAGGCGAAATTCATCGCCAAGTATTGCAAAAAAGCCGCGAGGATTTAGAGCAAGAGAACCAGCAAATCATGGAAACCATAGCCAAACTCAATCCTGAGAATCCAAGCGAAGCCGATCAACTCGACGATTTGCAAGCCAAGCTGACACAAATTGAGGAGATTATTGTTGATATTGACAAGCAATTAGCCGCTGATGAAACCACAACGGTGACTGATAGCGAACAATTGCAATGGTTGAAGCGAAGATTAATTGAGTCTTGGAATACTACGGAAGTGCGGGGAAGGGTAATTTATTTTCATCATCCTCCCTACGTAACTGAAGCAACAAAATGGCAGCAGGGACAGACTTTAGCAATTCGTAGCCGTTTACGTAATGTGTTAAATGAGGTAGCTAAAGCGGTCGGTGATGCTGTTCAAGGGCGTCCTTTGGTAGATTTGGTGTTAAATGGTCACGCGCACTGTTTGGAACATATTCAGACAGTAGATACCGGAGGTGCTGATTCTGGTATTAACTGGATTGTTTGTGGGGGGAGTGGGTATAGCTTGCGACGTCAGCGAACTGAAGGAGGAGATTTGATAGAAGAGAATAGATTAGTTGCGCGATCGCATCTTTTCATCGGTCGCAACGGTCAAGGTTCTCAAAAGCGCAGACCTTACTCGTGTTTACGCATTGATGTTAAAGATGGTAATCCTCCGAAGTTTATTATCCGTCCTTTGGTTGCCGAGTGGTATCAGCGACAGTGGGGACATCCGGAAATTGAGCCGTTTACGATTTGACATGTGAAAAGAATCCACAGACGCGATTAGACAACCTATTTGAAAATGAATGTAGAGACGTAGCACTTGGTAGTCTCAAGGTTTACAGCCTAAAATCGCTGCCCAGATTGCCAAAAAAGTTATGTCTTTGAATATCGATCCATTACCAGCAGATTATAAGGAATTGGCTGGTTATGCAGGATATTACCTAAACAGTTAAAAGTTAAATCTTGTAAATGGGAAGACCGTGCTAAAAAAGTCCAAATTCCACAAGTTCATAACGAAATTTCTCACAAAGACTCTGCGTTACTCTGCGCTTACCTCCGCGTCCCTTTGCGTTAAAAAACGTGCTCGTATTAATGAAATACTGTACTAAGTTTGCGGAGTTAAATAACGAACCGCACCAGACCACAGAGGAAGATGCTCAAACTTCGTGTTATATTAATTAACCTGCCGACCCAGGCTTTATTCACCCACAGACAAAAAAATCCCTTCCATAAGAAAAATAGAATCGGAAGTTCCACGAAGTGGGTAGCAGCTTTCAGTACAATAAGCTGGTCGAGTCAAAACAAACCTATTGGCTTGCCAACACATTCGCTACTCTCTTTATGACAGCCAAACAGGAATTAGTACAACAGCAACTGCCCAAAACGTCAGCTTTTATCGGAACTGCATCATTATTTGTCGCTCTGATTCCCATATCGTTGGCACCAGTCTTGGTCAAATTATGCGAATTTGAAATTGGTGCAAATGCTGTAGCATTTCATCGCGCTTGGATTGCCGCAATAGTCTTCGGGTTGTGGTGCGGACTCGAAGCTGTCGATCGCCAAAAGTCTGATGACCAATCGATACAGCAGCAGCCTTTGACTAGAACAGAACTCGTGCTACTGGTATTTATGGGAACTGCGGGAGCTACGTACTCAATCTTATGGGCTTGGTCGGTGACTCAAACCAGTGTTGCCAACGTGGCTTTACTGTCTAATATGAACTCCTTATTTGTCGGCTTGGCGGGGTATTTGTTATTCGGTCGGCGCTTTTCTAGTAGATTCATTATTGGTATGGTTATGGCGGTAGGTGGTGCGATCGCTTTTGAATTCAATAAAGCACAATTTGGGACTAACCACATACTTGGTGATGCGCTCGCTTTACTAACTGCGATTTTTATCGCCACATATCTGATGTTGGTAGAACGCTTGAGCAACCGATTTAGCACTGCAACAATTATGCTGTGGCGGTGTGGATTCACAACAATGTTTCTGTTGCCCGTCCTGCCCTTATTTGAAGATAGATTGCTTCCCTATACATGGATGGGGTGGTTTTTCATAATTTTCCAAGCCCTCTTCTGCCAGGTGTTTGGTCAAGCACTTGTAGCTTACAGCCTCAGTAAATTATCTTCAGGAGTTGTCGCCGTGACGCTGCTTCTCGAACCACTCCTTGCCTCCTTTTTTGCTTGGGTCATTTTCAATGAAAAGGTTACTTTCTCTGACTGGGTAGCTTTTGCGGTCATTTTATGCGGTATATACTTAGCCCAATCAAGTCAATCTGCCGTTAAAGCAACAAATTAAAGAGGTTCT
Organism: Nostocales cyanobacterium PMM_0081; assembly: GCA_949127805.1. GTDB lineage: Bacteria > Cyanobacteriota > Cyanobacteriia > Cyanobacteriales > Nostocaceae > Hassallia. The sequence goes on along the minus strand of CASBQC010000358.1, from coordinate 4,610 downwards.
ACCTGAGTCAAGAATTTATGCCTATTGATAAATATACCAACTCCATTTCTCCACAACCGCTGTTAGATCGGCTTACAATTAACAGGTCGCTTGGCGAATCAAATCAAGCATTGAGTAATCGCAAATATACAAGACATGAATTGTGTTATTGAATTCTTTTAGTAAATCAGCGATCGCCCTCACGAGCTGTGTGATCGGTGTAATCGCGCTTTCCTTTGGCTCTATCTTTGCTAAATTCTGTAGTCCTGATCTAACTCCTGAAGGAATTGCCTTTAATCGCTTGTTGATTGCTGCGATCGCCTTTAGTCTGTGGACAGGAAGCACAACAGTCTACCAACGCTTTCAATTCCAGCCTGTTGAAACCAAAAAGCCCCATCATCCCATGACTCTGGCACTCCTGCCTTTGGCAGGAATACTCTGGGTGATGAATCTAGCTGCTATCTATTGGGCTTTGACCCAAACCACTGTTGCCATTACGACAGCGCTGCATAATCTGTCCCCAATCTTTACTAGTTTGGGTACTTGGTGGTTGTGGGGACAAAAGTTTGAACGCCGATTTCTTATAGGTTTGAGTCTAGCGATCGCTGGAATATTTGTATTGGAGTTGGGAGAGATGCAAATTTCAGCCAGTCGGGTGCAAGGTGATTGCTTTGCAGTTCTCTCTGCTGTTTTGTTAGCCGCATACCTGCTGATTTTGTCACACCTCCGCACTCAATTTTCTCCTAGCACAATCCAATTGTGGGTTTGTAGCACAGGTGCGTTTGCTAGCTTACCGTTCATATTATTAAACCACGAGCCACTTTTTCCCCACTCCGCACAAGCATGGTTCGCTATCCTATCGATGGCAATGATTTGTCAGTTTCTCGGACATGGACTGTTAACGTTTAGCCTCACCGGCTTATCATCTGTAACGGTTTCTCTGGTTCATCTCCTAGAACCCCTCTTCAGCGCATTCCTTGCTTGGGTGATTTTATGGGAACATCTGAGTTTCTGCACTTGGGTTGGCTTTGTGGTTGTATTAGCCGGGTTATATCTCACGGTTTTAGATGAAATACCTGAAGATCCCCTACAATCCTATCTAGAAGGTTCGGTCGTGTCAGAACGTTAGCAATTTTTAGCATTTTTGGCTCGCTAAGTAGAGCTTTGCAAATGAGCCGAAGACGCGATAAATCGCCTCTCTACAAAGGGTTTCGCGCAACGCATAATTAATTTTCAAATAGGTTGTCTATCAACGCGACGAATTGGCGTTTAAGGTAATCACCGCTACCGGGCAAGGTGCCTTATTAAGAATAGCATCGGCGCGGTGTCCGAAAAACACTCGATTTGTTACCGTCCGAATCGTGCTACCCATGACAATTAAATCTACTTGCTGAGAACGGGCAAAGTTAAGAATTTCTAATTCAGGAATTCCCGTCAAAATTGCCGTTTTCACCTCAGCACCCAATCCCCTTCCCAATTCTGCTTGCTGTTGCACAATTTGCTCGGCAATATCTGTTATCGATCGCATTGTTTGCTCTTCAAACAGAATATACTCGCGCTGAGTCCGATTCACAACATTAACTAATGTGACAATTGCCCCAGTCTGAGCCGCGATTGTGCTAGCAACCTCAACTGCATATTCGCTGTGTTCGCCGCCACTAGTAGGCACTAAAATCTGACTAATCTTGTAAGAGTTAATTGCTTCGCCCAAATCTTTGGCTTTGAGCAAATTCGACTTCACCACCATTGTGGCGCAAGGAGCTTCTTGAATGACGCGATCGACTAGCAGATTAAATAAAGCACCACCTTTGTGCGGACTTTCGGTTGCACCAATGACAATCAAGTCATATCCTTTACTGGCTTCTTTAACAATTACGTCAGCAATATCCTTTCCCGATTCGACTTTTGTATTCAACATTCCATCCGTCGGCAGGTCAATTTGTTCGGCTACGGCAGCGATCGCTAATTCCGGTGTATTAATTTTGATGTCTTTTCTCGAAAAATTTACTGACGTACCGATGGTTTGTTTATCTCTTTTAGCAAACAAAGCCGTCACTTCTAAGGTATTCTGGTGTGCGAGATGGCTGACTAACTGAGCAGCTAATCTGACATTGGGTCCGCCTTGAGTGGGTAGGAGTATTCGGCGGATGCGCTTAATAAAACTGCGGCTTGCCAGTTCTTCTTGTTGCAAGCGTTGAGCTTCTTCTTCGCCGATTTCTACTTTCGACAGTGACCAGCGTAACAAAGGGGGAGCCATTAAAGAAGTAACGATCGCCACCATGACAATAATCGAATACATTTGCTGGTTTAGCACGCCCAAGGAAACGCCGATAGTAGCGACAATAATCTCCATTGCGCCACGGGCATTCATCCCCGAACCCATTGCGATACCTTCCCAGTGGGACAAACCACCGACACGAGAACCAATGTAGGCGCCGGTGAACTTGCCAAAACAGGCGATCGCCAACACAATTAAACCAATAAATAATGTTTCCGGATTCAGCAGTTTTACTAAATCTACTTTTAATCCGGCTGTGGCAAAGAAAATCGGCGCCAGAAACCCAGCCGTAATCACTTCCAAAGTTATCCCCGCTTCTCGACTAAAGCGTGGCGATTGTCCGGCGAGAATTCCGGTAACAAAAGCTCCCAGTGCGGCTTCAATTCCCAAACTGTGAGTCAAAGCAGCAGCACCTAGCGCCAAAACTAACAAAGCTGATAAACTAGCCGTAGCGCCGCCGATGTAATCGTCTACCCAGCGTAACACCCAAGCCATAAGCGATCGCCCGATGGTAAAGGCAAGTCCTAAAAATATTACCGCTCCCGCAATCGACTTAAATACCGTTGGGAAATCGAATTTGCCACTGGTTGCTAAACCCGACACTACAGAAAGGAGAATCCAGCCAAGAGTATCATCAGTCATACCCGCAGCTAAGGTAATTTGCCCAATGTCGCGCCGAATCAACTTTAAGTCCATCAGTACCTTGGCAATTACCGGAACTGCTGAGATACTCATCGCAGTCGCGATAAACAAGCTGAAAATTAACCGTTCATTAGGGTTAGCTAAAAAGTTATCTGGTAGCAACCATCCCAATCCTAATCCTGTGGCAAAGGGAACAATAATCCCCCCTAAAGAAATGAGTAGGGCAGTTTTGCCTTTGCGGACAATTAAGTTTAAGTCTGTTTCCAATCCAGTTACAATCAGCAAAAATAGCACTCCCAACCAGGAGACTACCGAAAGTAAGTCTGACTGTGCCTGAATGCGGGGAAAAATCTGCTTTTGTAAACCTGGCAAAATTAACCCGAATACCGATGGACCCAGGATCACCCCTGCCAGCAATTCACCGATTACCGGCGGTAGTTGAATTCGTCGCATAGATTCGCCTAAGCCTCTGGCTACTAAAAGCAACAAAGCTAACTCCAGTAATATCAAAAACAACTCGTGATGACCGAGGGGCTTGATCAGACCTTTTTCGGTTACTGCACCAGCTGTGAGGAAAAGGTCAAGCAGTGAATTCATGTTTGTTTATTGAGATTTTTGATGGTTGTATTATAAGAATCTTCTATGGTCAAATGCGAAAAGTCATCTATCGATAAGGTATTTAAATCCCACATAATGTGGGTTAAATCTATTTTTGACGCCCGCGAATCCAAGAAAAAATGGTGAAAGCGATTAAATAAGCGACGACCGGGACAAAGCCCGACCGTCGCAGTGACAATGCCGTATAATCATTAGACATCGACCTAATTTAATTATGTGTTGCCCGAAACCTTTGTAGAGACGTTCCGGCGGAACGTCTCTACGTCTTTTCTGGAGATGTTTATTAGACATCGACCTAATTTAATTATGTCTTGCCCGAAACCCAAGAGACGTAGCAGTGCTACGTCTCTACATTCATTTTCGCGCTTATGTCTATTAGAGAAACTTTTCTAGTACAGATTAGCGGAAATAAAGCAAGCATTTAAAATCGTTAAAAAGCTTGAATTATAAGCTTTTTAACTTTTGAATGGGTGACTTCATGGCATTACTAGTGCAAAATTAAACTGCACCTGGACCTCTACCACGTTTGTCACCCTCTTCTGTCAATTCTCCTTGCTTGTCTTGGTTGATTTCTTCGAGTTCTGCGACACGTGCAGCTTTATCTTCTGCTGCTTTTTGGCTTGCATCTCCCGGTGTCTCGTAGTACATTTGGGGTTCGACTGCGTAGTTGTTTAACAAACCTTCTCTATCTACCGTGTAGCCGTCTGTGGTGCGGATGCTGTCACCAAGCTGGGTTTGGTCGTCGGTGATCGCACTTGCTTCCCTTTCTTCGGTGGGGGTTGTTTTAAATTGATCTCCTTCTCTTTCTCTACGAGCCGCAGTTTCCGCAGGCACAATACCTCTATCGTAATTATCTTCTTTGACGCGATCGGATGAATCTACTGCTTTATTAAACTTTTCATTAGACATAAATCAAATCCTTTTTCAACTGATTCTTTACAAACTAGATTAAGGGTTTTTGTTATGACGATTACACTATCTTTAGAAGGGAATTAGCTCAAAAAACTCAGTTTCTTTCTCTATCATTAGGTAGATATTTTTAATTTATATAAAGTTTTTTTAATAAAAAATCAATCTTGGGAGAGATATATTT
>CASBQC010000357.1 GCA_949127805.1 Nostocales cyanobacterium PMM_0081 | reverse complement strand
ATTGCCAATTGCCAATTGCCAATTCCCCGTATTCTCCTTGCTGATGACAATGCAGATATGCGCGATTATGTCAAGCGTCTGCTTCAGCAAAATTATCAAGTAGAAGCAGTAGCGGATGGATTAGCTGCTTTAGCCGCGATTCGGCAGGAGCCTTTTGATTTAGTTTTAACTGATGTTATGATGCCAGGACTCGATGGTTTCGAGTTGTTGCGGCAACTGCGCGAAGATCCACTCACCAAAGAGATACCGATCATCTTACTATCTGCTCGTGCTGGGGAAGAATCCCGAATTGAGGGGTTAGAATTTGGGGCTGACGATTACTTAGTTAAACCTTTCTCTGGGCGTGAACTGCGATCGCGTATTGAGGCTACCATAAAATTGAGTAAAATGCGCCAGAACATCAAGCAAGTGCTGCAAGATGCCAACGAGCATCTGAGCAACGTTCTGGAAAATATGACTGATGCTTTTATTGCTCTGGATCGCGAATGGCAAATCACTTATGTGAACCAACAGACAGCAAGACTCAACAATATGCAGCCAGAGGAAATTATTGGCAAAACCCATTGGGAAATGTGGTCTTGGTCAGTTGGTACGATAGTTGAGCAGAAATATCGTCAAGCAATGAAAGAGCAGACTCCGGTACATTTTGAGGTGCTGTACGAACCATCAATGATGTGGTTGGAAATTCATGCTTATCCATCAGAAGAAGGAATGGGTATTTATTTCCGCGATATTACTACTCGCAAAACTACGGAAATATCATTGCAAAATGCCCTGCAAAGGTTAAATTTTCATGTTGAAAACTCACCTTTGGCAGTAGTTGAGTGGGATCATGAATTTTGTCTTTCTCGTTGGTCAGCGGAAGCTGAACGAATTTTTGGCTGGCAAGCATCAGAAGTAATCGGTAAGAATTTCCAAGATTGGCAGTTTGTCTTTGCCGAAGATTTAGAAGCTGTTACAGATACGGTGACTCGACTGACTCAAGGAATTGAAAGTAGTAATATTTCTTACAATCGCAATTACACAAAAGATAATTCAATTGTGTCCTGTGAGTGGTACAACTCAACTTTATTAGATGAATCTGGTAAATTAATTTCAGTGCTATCATTAGCGTTGAATGTAACCGAGCGCGAAAGAATGGAAGCCGCATTACGGGAAAGTGAGAAACGATTCCGGGATATGGCTGATGCATCTCCGACTTTAATTTGGATGTCTGAGACTAGCAAGCTCTGTACTTATTTTAACAAGACCTGGCTGGAGTTTACGGGGCGGACGATAGAGGAAGAAATGGGTAATGGTTGGACCGAAGGAGTGCATCCGGAAGATTTGGAGTATTGTATAGATATTTATAGAAATGCCTTTGATGCCCGTGAAGAATTTAGCATGGAGTATCGCCTGAAACGCGATGACGGACAGTATCGCTGGATTTTAGATAATGGGGTGCCGCGTTTTACTTCATCAGGTGATTTTATCGGTTATATTGGCTCGTGTAATGATATTAGCGATCGCAAAGTTGCAGAGGAGACGATGCGTGAGAGTAGCACTCGTCTCAGATTTGTTCTAGATTCGGCACATTTCGGTGATTGGAAATTAAATCTGTCAAGCGAACCTGACAGCGTTCATCGTTCGCTAAAACATGACCAGATATTTGGATATGAATCGCTGCGAAGTGAGTGGAACTACGAAATATTTTTAGAACACGTTCATCCAGATGATCGTGAAATGGTGGATCAAAAGTTTAAGAAGACACTTCTTACTCACGAAGACTTGGATTTTGAGTGTAGAATTATTAGGGTTGATCAAAGCTTAAGTTGGATTTGGTCACGAGGAAGTGTTTACCGAGATATCAACGGTAAGCCAATTCATCTGATCGGGTTAGTTACCGATATTAGCGATCGCAAACTTGCTCAAGCCGAACGCGAAGAAATACTCGTGCGGGTTCAGCAATATGCCGGTCAACTGCGTGGCTTGACTGAGGCATCATTGGCGATAAATTCAGCACTTTCTATTGAAGAAGTTCTCAAAATAATTACCGAGCGATCGCGTTTTTTAATCGGCGCACATCAATCAGTTACCAGCATGACGATTGATCGTAATTGGGCACAAGCTATCAGCGCTACCTCACTTTCCGATAAATATGCTACATGGAGAGATTATAAAGAAAAACCGGATGGCTCAGGCATTTACGCATACATCTGCCAGGTAAATCGTCCCATACGCATGACTCAAAGCGAACTAGAAGCACATCCCCAGTGGCGGGGTTTTGGCACAGAAGCCGCAAAACATCCACCTATGCGGGGTTGGCTGGCTGCACCCCTAACAGGACAAGATGGTCACAATATTGGATTGATTCAGTTATCTGATAAATACGACGCAGGCGAGTTTACAATAGAAGATGAAGCCATTTTAGTACAATTGGCACAGATGGCATCTGTAGCAATTGAAAATACTCGCTTGTATGAAGCTGAACAATTAGCGCGTACCCAAGCTGAATCGGCAAACCGCATCAAAGATGAATTTCTCGCCGTTCTTTCCCACGAATTACGCACCCCACTAAACCCGATTATAGGTTGGTCTAAGCTGCTGCGAACCCGCAAGTTTGATGAAGCAAAGACCGCTGAAGCTTTAGCAACAATTGAGCGCAATGCCAAATTACAGGTACAACTGATTGAAGATTTGCTGGATGTCTCACGAATTTTACGCGGCAAACTAACTTTAAATGTAGACAAAGTAAGTCCATCGTCAATTATTTTAGCAGCTTTAGAGACAGTACGTTTAGCAGCAGAAGCGAAATCGATTTCGATTCAAACCATTTTCGACCCGAATGTGGGGCAAGTCGCAGGTGATGCAGGTCGCTTGCAACAAGTTATTTGGAATTTGCTTTCTAACGCTGTTAAGTTTACACCCAATGGGGGACGCGTAGAGGTGCGATTGTCAATGGAAATGGGGAGACAGGGAGACAGGGAGACAGGGAGACAGGGAGACAGGGAGAATAATTCTTCTTTCCCCTCATCTGAGTCATCCCGGTATGCTCAGATTACAGTTAGCGATACAGGTAAAGGTATTGCCCTAGAGTTTTTACCTTATGTTTTTGATTACTTCCGGCAAGCAGATAGTGCGACTACGAGAAAATTTGGTGGATTGGGATTAGGATTAGCGATCGTGCGACAGTTGGTAGAACTCCACGGTGGTACAGTCTTTGTAGAAAGTCCTGGAGAAGGACAGGGAGCAACATTTACAGTCAAGCTGCCATTGTTAGCAATAACAGATTCACTCCCAAGTGAGTTGACAACACAAGCGGAACTTAATTCACCTAATTTGGAAGGAATCAAAATACTGATTGTAGATGATGACGTTGATTCACGAGACTTTATCGCCTTCGTATTGCAACAAGAGAAAGCCGAAGTGATAGCAGTTTCTTCAGCGCTGGAAGCACTGGAAATATTAGCAAACTCGAAATTAGATGTTTTATTAAGCGATATTGGGATGCCAGAAATGGACGGCTATATGCTGATTCGTCAAGTGAGAAATTGGTTGCCAGAACAAGGGGGAGAGATTCCGGCGATCGCTCTGACAGCTTATGCTGGAGAATACGATCGCAAACTTGCAATTTCAGCCGGCTTTCAAATGCATATCCCCAAACCAATCGAACCAGCAGAGTTAATTGCCGCTATTACCAAATTGACAAAATAATTATT
>CASBQC010000356.1 GCA_949127805.1 Nostocales cyanobacterium PMM_0081 | reverse complement strand
GTATCCTTCTGTGTTGAAGATGCTTCAATTTGCTTCGGTTCAATTTCAGCAGTAGTTTTTACAGCTTCTTCCAATTTTTCAGCTTCTCGCTTAAATTCACTTTGAAACTCCGACGAAGCTTCTTGAAATCCGCGAATAGCTTTACCCATACTACGTCCAATTTCTGGCAGCTTCTTTGGACCAAAAATTAACAGCGCTACTACCATAATTAGACCCATTTCCGGCAAACCAATACCAAATATATTCATGATTTTTCTCGTGTAAACGTAAATGACGGTGGATGGTGGATAGCTATTGACAGTTGACAGTTGACCGTTGACCATTGACCATTGACTGTTAAGCGTCAACCCTCCACCCTACAATCAATTATAAAAAAAAACCCGGACAAGCCGGGGGAGTGCGATCAGCTTTGCTATATCGCATTACTTAGCTACCTAAACTCCGCCAATCTACGTTTACATCCTGAATTAGTAGTGAGGAATTGTAAACTTGAAGAATAATCAGCAAAAACACCAAAAATAAGAGCATAAAAACAGCCATCACAGGAGTCGTAGACCAACCAGGGGCTACTTTACCATATTCAGAGTTCAATGGTTTGAGGACATCTCCCAACCAAGTCCGTTGTGCCATAATTCACCTTTAAATTAGAGTTGCACTCGTCTTTTTTAATCTTCTGTAATATTCTATAAGAATAGCACTCATAATTTATTTTTTGATTATGGAACCCGCAACAGTTCTTATCATTTCTGTATGTGCAGGGGTGGTCGCCATCACCGTCGCATCGATTTATACTTCTTTTGGTCCTCCAAGCAAGCAATTAAGCGATCCTTTTGAAGACCACGAAGATTAAAATCTTAATTGTAGTAAGCGCTTGGGCGCCCAAGCGCTTACTACGAAGACATCAAAACTCAGAAATAACTTTGAAACTCAAGATTTTCCAAGGTTTTATGCTATGAGATGACGATTCAGCGGTGGACAAATAGCGTTCTAACAAATCCACTGAATCTCCCAAACTTAACTTCAAATCGCTTGTTAAAGCCAACTCAGCGGTTTCTCCGTGACACTCATAACACCGGAGAATCCAGTCTTGGTCATCTTCCCCTTGCTTAAATGCCATTAAAATTAAGTTCTGGGCGGATAAATTCAAGAAACTCATGCTTTCAGCCGCACTGAGTTTTGAATTTGCACCTCTAAGTGGGTTTAAGATAACTTGTAGTGGGGTATTCAATTCATAGCCGCGTTTTACCGTATGAGCAGATTCCCAACTACCAGCGTGGGGATACAATGCATAGGTAAATTCATGAAAGCCTCGGTCAGCTTCTGGGTCGGGCCATTTGGGACTACGTAATAGTGTCAGACGTAATTGCTGTGGTTGACTATCATAACCGTATTTACAATCGTTCAGCAAACTTACACCGTAAATACACTCATCTTTTTCCTCAGTTAAATCAGCCCAACGTAAAGCCGGAACTTCCCATTTCGCTTTTTCGGCTGGGGTTTCGCGTTTAGTTGGACGCCGAATTGCACCACAAGGAATTTCAAAGGTCGCAAAATCGGCTTTCACATTTAGAGGAAAAGCTGCTTTCACCAAAACTTGACTTTCTAGCCAATTAACAGTGGTGGCAATTTTCAGCAGGGGTGAACCAGCTTCTAAGATATAATCTTGACAAAATTCTGATTTTCCTAATTGACGCACCACCCGCAGGCGATTTTGCACAGCGCCTTGTTCTAGCCATTGAATAGATTTAAGCTGCGTTGGTGGTAAAGGATGATCGGCATAATTTGGATCGATATTCCAAGCATCCCAATATTGTCCGCTATCTTGAAAAGCTTGTAGTTGATTACCACCTGCTTGATAAATAACTTCTCGATGATTAACCTTGTCAAAAATACTGGATAAATCACCATTTTCTTCATTAACAATGACTCTCAAAAATTCATTTTCTAAAGTCAATCTTTTTGGGTAAAAATGTTCTTGCTTTTGCAAACCCGTTTTGCTATCATCAGGATGTGCACTGCTATGGTCATTTTTAGGTTTAAGAGGACATAGCCAGAAAATGCGATAGCCAATAGAGGGAATATCCCCAGCAACGAAAATAAGCTCAGACGGTTCCCTAAGTTGACAAGGCAAGGCAACGCCAGCCAAGTTGTATACGCAAGCGTCGGGAAAAGAATCAGGTAAATCAACAACAACGACCTCAGAACGCTGCCAATTCAGGGAGTTAAAGACGAAAATGGGTAAACTGTGAGGGTGTGGTGGTTCTGGTAGAGTAATGTGAGATGCGATCGCTAAAAGTGATGACTGTAATATCTTCGTTCCTATTTGTTCGACTTGCTGCCATTGCGGTAGCGCATCCAGATAAACTTGGCTAATTGAAGAACCAGGTAAAATATCGTGAAACTGTTGAAATAACACCAGTTTCCAAGCTGCTTCGATTTCTGGTTTGGGATATGTCACGCCACAACTGATATTTGCTAAAGTTGCAAATAGTTCAGCTTCATATAATAAATTTTCACAACGACGATTCCAACGTTTTTGATCTGCGTGGGTAGTATAGCAACCGCGATGGAATTCGAGATATAATTCGTCATTCCAAGT
>CASBQC010000355.1 GCA_949127805.1 Nostocales cyanobacterium PMM_0081 | reverse complement strand
GGGTCAAGATTTTGTTATCTTAAACAGCAAGAAGGCTCACACTGTACCCGATAGGGTGAGTGGTTAGTTGACGACAGTTTTCTGACGGCAGTGCGACAGCGTTCTAAGAGGACATGGAGAAAACTAACGCTCTTCTGGTATCATAAATATTATCTTGACCATCAATGCCATAAGCGAAAACCAAGCTAAAAGGTATATGTTGCAAGAAAAAGATTTGGGTCTTGGGAACCAGGACTCCTGCCCTTGGAGGGAATGTAAGACCAATAGAACTACGGAGTCCTGGAGGCTGTTCCCAATGAATTGGGAAGCCTACACTGTACCGCAGGGAGCGTGTAGGTAGTTCACAGACGAGGACGCTTAACAATCCACTAGCCATGACCCAAAACCTATCTAAAAAGCCCATTGTAATTGCTCCATCTATCTTATCAGCCGATTTTAGTCGTCTGGGAGACGAAATTCGCGCCGTAGACGCGGCTGGAGCAGATTGGATTCATGTTGATGTAATGGACGGTCGTTTTGTACCTAATATTACAATAGGTCCTCTGGTTGTGGAGGCGATTCGTCCGGTGACGACAAAGCCTCTGGATGTCCACTTGATGATTGTGGAACCAGAAAAGTATGTTGAAGATTTTGCGAAAGCAGGGGCAGATCACATCTACGTTCATGCAGAACATAATGCTTCCCCTCACCTGCACCGGACTTTAGGGCAAATCAAAGAGCTTGGCAAGAAAGCTGGTGTTGTACTCAACCCTGGTAGCCCTTTAGAGTTAATTGAATATTGCTTGGAACTGTGCGATTTAGTGTTAATTATGAGTGTTAACCCAGGCTTTGGTGGTCAAAGCTTCATTCCTGGGGTCGTACCGAAAATCCGCAAGCTGCGCTTGATGTGCGATGAACGCGGTTTAGATCCTTGGATTGAAGTAGATGGGGGACTGAAGGCTAGTAATACCTGGCAAGTTTTGGAAGCTGGAGCAAATGCGATCGTTGCTGGTTCAGCTGTGTTTAAGGCTCCTGATTATGCTGAGGCTATTAAAGCTATTCGCAACAGTAAGCGTCCTTCACCAGAACTAGCAAAAGTTTAATTGGTTCTTTTTTAATTAGAGGCGTGTTGAAATTTCAACACGCCTTTTTGATTTAATGTTATTGCGATTCTCATATTCATGAGGTACAGAATATTGAATTAACCGCTTCGGAAGATAGATAAACGCCGATGCAATACGGTTCGGTTAAGGATTTCTCGTGGTGATTTAGGGTATGTAGAGACGCGATATATCGCGTCTTTAGGTCTTTTTTGGAGATGTCTAATGTGTCGGGAGTGAGCAATACCCTCGAAGAGTGCGGCTACACATACAAAGTCTGTGGGCTATTTTTTTTCCACATTTGGGATGCTGATGTCAATTAGAGCGTCTGATTTTTCTTCAACTGATTGGCAACTTGATATAGAGATTGTAGAGTCACTCCGTCAGTGGGATACTCAGCTAAACCAAAATCAAAGTTAACTTGAAAACGGCTGCTATCTGCTGCGGTGAAGACTTGTTGTCGTAAAGTAGTCATAAATTCCCAAAGACGATGTTTGATAGCAAGCTTTTCTGCTTCCATGTCTGCTGGTTGTTTGGTGAAAATTGGCATTGCTACCACAAACTCACCATTACCCCAGTATCCCAACACCTCTGCTTGGCGAAAAGCAGTTTGGAACAGATAACCCCACCGTTGTAAAATATTATTGCCAGTAGTGTGATCGTACTGGAGATTAATTTGTGGCAATTCCGTTAAAGTGAATATTGCCAAGCAGAAAGAATTAGGAACATTTGCACCTTCATCCTTTATAGTTTTGATGAGAAGTTCTAAGTCAAGGCTGGATTGAACTTGATTTGCCAGTTTGGTTAAAGGGTCTTTGGTGGAGAGGTTTCGCAGTAAGCGAGAACGTTCTAGACGATTGGTAATTCGGGTTAGTAATTCTGCTGGCACAACTGGCTTGTTGAGGTAGTCGTCTCCACCAATGGTAAATATTTGTTGAATGGTTTGGCGATCGCTTTTAGCAGTCAAAAACAAAATCGGCAATCCTTGCCATTCGGGGTCAGCACGAACTGCTTGACAAAGTTCAATGCCACTAACTTGTGGCATATCTATATCTAAAATCAGCAAATCCGGAACAGTAGACCGCAGCACTTCCCAAAAACGTAAGGGGTCATCCAATTTGGTCATCCGTATACCCCAAGGTTCCAACATCGGGCGTAATGCTGCCAGAAATACTGGATCGTCATCGACTGCTAATATATTTACAGTCTGGGATTGACTACGCTGCAATAATTGCCTTGCCATATCCCATATTTGAGCAGCAGTCACAGGTTTAACTAAAAATCCCTGTCCACCAAGACGAGCTATTGTAACTCGATTCACCAGCTTATCGGCTGAAGCAAGCACTATTGTTGGTATAAATGGTGTCCTAACTGCTAATTGCGAGAGCAGCACTAAACTATCTTCTTGCTTTTCGGCAGCATCCACCCCCAGCACTACTAAATGTGGGGAATGAGACTGAAGCCAGGTTTTTGCTAACTCTAAGTTTGCTACTTGCTTCCAAGTTAAATCCACCGAATGGGCTAACTGCTGTAAATCTCGGTATAAATTTGGGTCAGAATCAATCAACAACAGTCGAAATGTTTCTGTATGGGTAGAAGATTCTGACTCACCCAAATTCAGCAACTCAGCCAATTGCGACACCAAAGACACCAGCTTAGATTCCTGCACCGAAAGTTCTTGTCCCCCTTGCCCTAAATTTTCATCCTCAAACAAAATTTGCTCAATCTCTCGTGCCAAGAGAGTCCCCGCTTCCCGGTCAAACATCCCCAAAACATCCGCCAATTTGTGCGCTGCTTGCCTTGCATCTTCGCGTAACTCTGCGGTAAGCGTTCTCGTCTTTATCGCCATTGCCGCTGTTTGCAGAGCCTTTAAGCGTTGAATCATCAACCCCTGATATTGCTGCCACAGCTTACTCATTCCTTGGTTGAACTGCTGTTCAACAGATTGGGATGGGGGAG
>CASBQC010000354.1 GCA_949127805.1 Nostocales cyanobacterium PMM_0081 | reverse complement strand
TCCCCCACACCACGCTTCCCCCACTCCCCTTGAAACTTGGACAATTTGGCAACTGTTTTTTCAAACTTTCATATAGACTATATACAAACCTAGAAAGCAAATAAAACAACTAGTGTACGCTTTACGACAAGGGCAAGCGAATTTCAACAAATCACAAAACCAGCCACCCTTAATCGATCCCTCCGTGATCAGAGCGGCTGGACAAATTTATTACACTTACTGCGAGGTGCATCCCGAAATAGTTGGACAAGCTTCAGGAGTAGCAATTAATCGAGTTACTCTTCGCGGTAAGGTAATTTTTACTAGTCAACCAGTCCTCTTACCGCAAGAATGTTTTGTCCCTTTAAATCAGATTGAATCGTACATGTATTAATTTGTGGTCAGTAGGAGCGTGGATAGTGGATAGTGGATAAAAGTTAGGAGTTAGGAGTTAGAAATTAGGAGTTAGGAGTTAGGAGTTAGTTGTGAATAAATGTCAATAAAAAACTAACAACCAACAACCAACAGCTAACAGCTAACAACTAACAACCAACAACTATCCACTAACTATATGGACTTGTTGATACTCGTCCCGACGAGTGTAATTGTCTTCGCTTTGGGTGCATCTATCGGTAGCTTTATCAACGTTGTAGTTTATCGGCTACCTGCTAAATTGTCGATTCTCTTTCCTCCTTCTCGCTGTCCCCATTGCTTGAGACAGCTTAAAGCACACGATAACGTTCCTGTGCTGGGTTGGCTATGGTTAAAAGGTCGCTGTCGTTATTGCAAAAGTAAGATTTCTGTCCGTTATCCGGTGGTAGAAGGGATAACGGGCATAATATTTTTACTAGTTTTATTTTTATTTAAAGTTTCAATTTTGACAATTGGCTATTGGACTTTTTGTAGTTGGTTATTAGCGCTATCGCTGATCGACTTTGATACTATGATTCTCCCCAATCAATTAACGCAGTCTGGTTTAGTGTTGGGGATTGTGTTTCAAATGGTTGTTGGTTTTTTACCAGAAGCTAGCTGGAGTGGACTAGTGCATCATTTGATGCGGGGGATAGTGGGAGCAGTATTAGGCTTATGGTTATTTGATGCGATCGCTATAACAGGTTCTATCGCTTTTGGAAAAACAGCGATGGGTGGAGGTGACGCCAAACTAGCAGCGATGATGGGAGCCTGGTTAGGTTGGAAACTTTTGCTTCTAGCTGGTTTTCTCGGCTGTACCCTCGGAGCCTTAGCAGGTAGCAGTGCAATTATATTATCAAAAAAGAAGTGGGGACAAAAGATGCCTTTTGGTCCCTTTCTTGCTTTAGGATCTGCGATCGCTCTATTTGGTGGTGAAGCGATTTTATCTACCTATATCAGGTTATTTTTCCCAGTTATTTGATCGGAATGGGGAATAGGGAGCGCGGGAATGGGGAATAGGGAACGCGAAAGAAATGTCCCCCACTCCCCCACACCACGCTTCCCTCTTATCCCCTTGTCTCCTCGTACTCCATATCCTCTCTTTCTGACTGTAACCACCATTACGCCATCTGTCTTTTAGCTTTTGGTAATATCAAGTTCTGACTCTTGTTAACCGAATTAACAGTTAGTATCCCCCAAACTAAAGGCTGATGCTATTTCACGCTCATGTGTGATTAAAATCATTCTCTTTTCCCCTGCTCCCTGCAAGAAAGCCCCCTGCGGTCTATTTGTATCAACTTAAAAGTGAAACGGTATGATGGGTTGCGATCAGATTCCCGACAAATTATGCGAAGTCGGGAATCTGATCACCGGTACTAACAATAAAGCAACAAAAATTATTAATTTGGAGACTGGTACTACAATTCCTTCGCCATTACCTTCACATTTATCAGTTGAGAGCAATTTTGCTCAGAAATTTCCTAAAAAACGAACAAAAGACTTGAATTGGCTTATGTATTTTGGTTAAGCTGGCACCAAAGGCACATGGGAAAAGTCGATTAGCGTTTAGAAGACAAATTGGAATAAGTGGTCATGAGTTATTTGTCAATCGTGATTCGTCGTATATTTATTCACAAAGGACAAAATATAAAAGACCACGCAAAGCGGATTGATCTGTTTTGAACATACTACACACTTGCATAAGATAAAAATGGCAAACAACGAAGAATCACGCGGTTTAAAGTCTTTGTTAGATTGGTTTGCAAATCGACGTAAATCAGGCTCTATCAGTGTTGAACGCCAAGAACGGGAAATTGCTGATGGGTTGTGGAATAAATGTCCTAAATGTGGTGTATTGACATATACCAAAGACCTGAAGGCGAATCAGATGGTTTGTGCTGAATGTGGACATCATAATCGAGTGGATAGTGATGAGCGCATCCGCCAATTGATAGATGGGAATACGTGGAAAGCAATGGATGAGAATTTGCGTCCAGCCGATCCTCTGCAATTTCGCGATCGCAAACCTTATAGCGATCGCTTGCGAGAAACCCAAGAAAAACTTGGCTTAATCGATGCTGTAAAAACTGGTTTAGGCGAAATCAATAAATTACCCATCGCTCTTGGAGTCATGGACTTCCGATTTATGGGTGGTAGCATGGGTTCTGTCGTCGGCGAAAAACTCACTCGTCTGATAGAGACGGCGACTCAACGGCGATATCCTGTAGTTATCATCTGCACCTCTGGTGGGGCAAGAATGCAAGAAGGAATGCTTTCTTTGATGCAGATGGCGAAAATCTCCGCAGCCCTACAACGCCATCGGGAAGCACGACTATTGTACATTCCCGTTTTAACCAATCCCACCACAGGCGGCGTTACTGCTAGTTTTGCCATGTTAGGTGATATAATTTTGGCAGAACCAAAAGCAATGATCGGTTTTGCAGGTCGGCGAGTGATTGAGCAAACCCTGCGCGAAAAATTGCCCGATGATTTTCAAACTGCTGAAGACTTGTTGAAACACGGCTTTGTGGATGATATCGTACCCCGTACCCAGTTAAAAAATATCTTAGCGCAGCTGATTGCCTTACACCAGCCAGCACCAACCACCCCTCATGTGCTGTTGTGGGAAACTAGATCCTTGAGTTCTAGCGCAGTTGAGTAAGGAGATAGAGGACAAGAGTCAATGGTCAATGGTCAATAGTCAAAATAATTCATAATTTATAATTTATAATTCATAATTTCACTTCTAGTTCGTAGTACCCACCACTGATTGTAGACCACTGAATATCTGATTCAGTGTTCGTAGTACCCATTTTTTTAATTATGAATTATGAATTATGAATTAATAATTA
>CASBQC010000353.1 GCA_949127805.1 Nostocales cyanobacterium PMM_0081 | reverse complement strand
TGATGTAAGAAATAAACAAACACCGCCGGCGATTCCGAGAAATGGAACAAATAATTTTTGGCTCCAAAAACGAGAACCTAACTTTTCTACACTATTTAATTGCATTTTTTGCATAATTAAGTTTAGTGTTCCAGATAAGGCTGCACCAGAGGTTAATGCAATAAATAAACCAATAGCTAACAGAAAATATGGCGGATGTAGAGGGTAATAGTACATGAAAACTCCTAATTTATATTAAATTTTCGGCGTTGCTGAACCAGAGTATGAATTTACATTTTTCGATATGACTAAACAACGATTCTTTGCGTCTTTGCGCCTTTGCGTGAGGCTAATTCATACTTACAATCGAGCAAGCCAAATTTTAGATTTGGAACCCAGTCCAAGCGTCCCTAGTCCCTAATCCCTTTATTTGCTGGCTGCTTTTCGCCAAAAGAAACAAGGTGTGTAGCTTTCGGTAAAATAGCGGCTGCGCTTTCTCTAGAGAATTCTGTCAAAATACCGATCGCTGCATTCAACAAACGAGTCGGCTTTAAGTCATCTTTCACCAAATTCCACAGATGTTGAACTTCTTCGGTGTGAAGACGGTCATCCTCAGTCAAAGCAAGCAGCAACTGTCTTTGGATAAACTTGCCTTCATCAGACAGCAAATATTGTAAACCTAACTGCGCTGTTGGTAATAAATCAAAGTTGTTATCAGTGCGAGCGATCGCAATTAAATTTTCTAACCGCTGCCACTGAAATTTACCATCTTTAAACAACACATTCAATAACCGTCGCTGCAATCCTGGAGAATCTCCCGTTAGCAACCTTCTTGCTACATAGGGATAAGCTACCTCGACAATTTTAAAATTCGGATTGAGGCTGAGGGCAATACCTTCTTGCGTCACCAAAGAACGAATAATTAAGGCAAACTTCGCAGGAACGCGGAAAGGATATTCATACATCAATTCCGAAAATTCATCGGTAATAGTTTTGAAATTAAAATCCTTGACATTTTTACCAATTGCGTTTCCTAGCACCGCTTCTAATGCTGGCACAATTGGAGCAATATTCGTTTCTGGTGTCAGAAAGCCTAAATTTACTAAGTCTTCGGCGAAGTCATTATAATCTTTATTGACTACATGCACTAACGCATCCACAAGAGTTTCTTTGGTGGTTTCCTCTAGCTGATCCATCATGCCAAAGTCAATGTAAGCCATGCGACCATCAGGCATGGCAAACAAGTTACCCGGATGGGGGTCTGCATGAAAGAAACCATGTTCTAACAACTGTCGCAAACCTGAGGTGACACCAATTTGGATAATCGCTTCTGGGTCTAAACCGACACCGCGAATGTTTTTCGTGTCTGTGAGTTTGAAACCGTTAATCCATTCCAGAGTTAAAACACGGGTGTTGGTATAACTCCAATAAATAGCTGGTATTTTGACTTGCGGATCGTTGCGGAAGTTACTCGCAAATTTTTCCCCGTTGCGACCTTCATTAATATAGTCGATTTCTTCAAATAACTTTGTGCCAAACTCGTCCACAATTAAACTTAAATCGTGACCGAGATTGAGGGGCAACCAAGGACTCAGCCAACCTGCTGCCCAACGCATTAAATAAAGGTCGAGTGTAATTACCGGACGTAAGTTGGGACGTTGCACTTTTACGGCTACTTCTTCGCCGCTGTAGAGACGACCGCGATATACTTGACCTAAGCTAGCCGCAGCGACTGGAGTTGGTGACAATTCGCTATAAATCTCTGAAACGCTTGCGTTCAGTTGAGTTTCGATAATCCGATAAGCGATCGCATTATCAAAAGGTGGCAACTGGTCTTGTAGCTTTATCAGTTCGTCTAAGAAATCTTTGCGTATTAAGTCTGGTCTGGTCGAGAGAGCCTGACCAACTTTAATAAAAGTTGGACCCAGACGTGTTAATATTTCTCGCAACTGGACGGCTCGTTTGAGCTTGTTTTGTTCAACTTCCCCACGCCATTCATCCCACTTTAAACCGAGAATAAATCCCGCAAAAAACCAAACTACCTTTATTGACCGCGCGATCGCTAGCCAGGGACGCAAGCTGTAATAGCGAGCGATCGCCTTTGGATTATAGCTCGTTAACTGAGCAGGTTGATACTGACCCACGCCGACCTTTGCCTCTTAAACCGATAATTTTACTGTTTTGTTTGCTTGTCTTTTTTAACCACAAGTTGGTTGCAAAGACAATATATTTGTAGTTTTTATCTACAGCAATTAAATTTTTTTACATTTCCGGGTAACTTTCAAGGCTATGTTAGCCTGGGAGGTTGCCCGTCTTTTTTATCTTTATTCTTAATTATACTTTATGAAAGTACAAATACTTCTTTCAGAAAGTTTAAGAAGGTTGGCTTTGTCAAGTTTTGTAAAGGCTAGTCAAGCTGGTAAAATATCTATCTAATTGCATACCAATAATGGTATAAGATATAGAGTTAAATCAATCTTTTTCTATCTATCTCATAAGGAAAATGAAGCGATCGCTCTTTATCGGGAGCATCGTTGTGGATAAAATACCCTTGGGGCTTAGTACCCACAACGCTACACCCTAGAAGAGTCCAGGTGCTTTTATTTGGATGCTACTGCCTCGGCTTTTGCCGAAATCACCTGATAGGGCTTTTCTGCACCTTGTGCTAAATACTCAGCTAACTGAGATTCAATTTGATCGCGGACAATTTGGCGATATTCGCAGAAATGTTCGATATGAGCGCAGGCTGAGAGGTAATGCTCCAGAGCTTTTGGGTTACGCTTGATAATGCTAAACAAGTGATGCCAGAATTTCCAGCGAGTTTCGCGTTTGATTCCTTGTCGCCAGATAATAATTAGGAATGCTCTGACAAGTATTAACTCTGGCATCTTGGCTGGTCGTGTCCAACTTGGACCACCCATCATCAAGAAGCAGCGATAGGTGCGGTCTAAATATTTTACGGGGTCGTATAAAGCACAAAATGCATCAATATATTCTCTGGCAATATCTTCTAAAGGACGGGTGGCAACGAAGTTCATCAAAGTAGTTTGATTGATGTTACCGTCTTGATTTTCCCGCAGTCGTCCTTCTTTTTTCACGCGATGCCACAAAGCTGTATTAGGTAGCGCTTGCAACATGGCAAAAGTAGTAGAGGGAATGGCTGCTAATTCAGCAAAACGGACAATGCGATCGCCTGCACCTGCTTTTTCGTTATCAAAACCAATAATAAACCCAGCCATTGGTCGCAATCCAGCTTTAATAATACTTTCCACCGCTTCTGTTAGCGAACTGCGGGTATTTTGAAACTTCTTCGTTAGTTGTAAACTGTCTTCATCAGGTGTTTCAATTCCCAAAAATACGGCAGAGAAACCGCACTCAACCATCAACTCCATCATTTCTGCATCTTGCGCTAAATCAATTGATGCTTCAGTATCAAATGCAAAGGGATACTGATGTTCTGCCATCCAGACTTTTAACTCTTTCAGCAACAATTTGACGTTACGTTTGTTGCCGATAAAGTTATCATCCACCATGAACACACCACGACGCCAACCCAAATTATAAAGACAATCTAATTCTGCTAAAAGTTGTTCTGGTGCTTTAGTGCGCGGTTTGCGACCATAAAGAACAATGATGTCACAAAATTCGCACTGAAAAGGGCAACCCCGCGAAAACTGAACTGACATCATGTCATAAGCATCAAGTTCTAGTAAATCGAAGCGGGGTATGGGTGTAGATGTCACATCGGGTTTTTCAGTAGCGCGAAAAACCCCTGATGTTTCTCCTCGCTTGATTGCATCAATAAACATTGGTAGGGTAATTTCTCCTTCATCAAGAATGAGAAAATCTGCACCTACATTCTCAACTTCGTGGGGTACGGAAGTCGGGTAAGGACCACCCACGGCAACTAATTTACCACGTCTTTTTGCTTCTTTAATTTGGTCGAGTAAATCTGCTTTTTGGACAATCATAGCGGATAAAATCACTACATCTGCCCATGCCCATTCTTCTTCAGTTGCGGTGCGAATGTTGCGATCCACAAGTTTGAATTCCCATTCTTGCGGTAAAATCGCTGCTACTGTTACTAAACCTAAAGGTGGTAATAAAACCTTGCGATTAACTAATTCCAAGATTTTTTCGTATGACCAAAAGGTTTTGGGAAATATAGGATACACCAGTAAAATTCGCATGTAGTAGAAATCCTCACGTTATGGTTGTTTTTTTAACTGTAATTAATGTAGCTAAAACTAAGAGTAATTGATTTGTTGCTAGTTTTATTTTCTTTTAACAATGATTGATGAGACGCTATTAGCGATCGCCTGGTTCCTTATTAATATATACTTGTGTAATTTGTAGCTGTTTTAACGCAAAGGTACGCTAAGGTTAGCGCAAAGGTACGCAGAGTCTTCATTCAGATTTTTCCGCTCGTACTTCTACTCATATCTTGCACCGAACGATTAAAATCGCGCCTACCTGAACAAAGCCTGCCGACGCAGCCTACAAAACCCCTGATTTATTAGTCCGCGTAGGCGGAATTGGTTTGTTTAGCCGCGATTTTAATCGTTGGGGCAAGCGTGCTCATTGAGATTATTTTTACATAGAATTCGTATTGGCAGGTTTAACACCGCTTATTTTCAAAACATCGCTCATGGTAGCGCAGTAATTTGGTAAGCCAAAAGTGGCAGGATTGATGGCATTTTTGTAAGTAAAATGGCGATAGTTCATGCAAAATCGACTCCAAGCATCCATTTGAATGCGAAATACAGCGATTATGACATTGGCTAGCCATAATGATAGGGGAATGCGAAAGATGATTTTTTTACCAAGATAAGCGCAAACATCTTCAATTGCTTGGTTTGCTGTTAACTGCGCTTGACCTAAAACCAATTTTCGCGATTGATTTTCTTTGGGTGGATTATCTATTAAATATCGCACGACGGTGGCAATATCTCGCCCGTGAATGAAGTGGAAACTACCGTCTAGTTGCAAAAAACGTATTAAATCAATATATTTTGTAACTTCTGAAATACCAGGAGAAATATGAGAATAAGGTTTGTCAGTTTCACCACCTAAAACTAAAGTCGGAAAAACTGTGGTAACTTTGGGTGCGATCGCTAATTTCGGTACTTTATGTAAACAATCATACTTAGACCGGACATAATCTATCCCTATTTCCCCAGCTTCCTTTAATGGTTGTTCGTTGCGACCTAAAACGCTAGCGGTAGAAAAATAAATTACCTGTTCGCATCTATCTGGATCTAACAGGTTCATTAATTCTAGAGTTTTGTTTACATTAATCTCAAATGTGTTGTCTCCACCCCAAGCGGTCGCTGTTAACACCGCAGTATCAATTGTTTTCAGCAAGTCTGCAAATAAGCTAATTTCTTGCATATCACCTTGCAAAACTGTGATACCAGGACGTGCTTGAGTATCAACTTTCAGTTTACTTGGGTTTCTTACCAGCAAATACAACTCGTGATTCGTCTCTTTAATTAAAGCTTCGCTCAGGTAGTGTCCTACACAGCCACTCGCACCAGTCACAAAAATCCGTTTCTGGCTCATAAATATTTTTTAGATTGTAGTTGTTATACAGCGATTACTATTTTGAATGCATATCTAGCAATTAACAACTACAACTAATCAATAACTGGGTCGGGACATAATAGACATAGGTGTGGAAATTAATTATGCGTTACCTGAAACCCTTGTAGAGACGTAGCTGAAACCCTTATAGAGACGTAGCAGTGCTACGTCTCTACATTCATTTTCAATCCTATATCTAATTAGTAATATCATGTTCGTCAAAATAGCCGCAATTAAAAAACCTCACCCCTACCCCTCTCCTTAACAAGGAGAGGGGATATAAAGCGTAGCTTTATTGGGGTGAGGTTTTATGAAAATTATGGTTGATTGACCGGACATGATATGATTTGTCAAGCAACCTCAATACGTAGTTAGCGCTTCAGCGCTGAAGCGCTAACTACAAACTCACCCCAGATAGTTAAGCTTTTTTAGCCTGTTTTCTTTTCAACACAACTCCAAACCCAGCAGCGATACCTGAACCAAGGATGGTTAAGGGTTCGGGGACAGGTTGAATATTCGCATTTGCGACTGATAATCGTGATGAACGCGTAAAATCCCTATTTCCATCTACAACGCCAATACCTATGTTGGAGTTGCTAGCAGTCGTGAAGGTATAGTTGAAACTACCAGAGCCTTGTAGGAGATCGAAGCGTGGTAAGCTACCAATTGTGACAAAGGCACGATCAAAGCCTGGATTATCGTTAGTTACAAAGTTATAGTCGAAGCTAAAAACGTCACCAGCCAGGAAGCTCAAAGGTGTTGATGTTCTGATGGCAGAGCCTTCTGTTGCATCAAGACCGAGGAATCCTTGAGAAACACCCAGAAAAGTCTCTAGATCACCAATGTCAGTTGGATTAACGCCAGAGACATTGACAATATTGTTGGGATTGTTAGGGATACCATTAAGAGTATCATCACCGCCACCTGGGAAGGCATTAGTCAGTGTGGCTTGACTTGGAGTTACGTTACCTACATCACCCGATGAAGTAAAATTGCTAAGATTAACACTGGCTGCAAAAGACGGAGAGGCAACGGCGAAACTACTTAAACCAAACAAGCTGAATACTACAGCCTTTCTAGATGAACGCTTAACTAAAGACTTGAGCAAAGTTTTAGCTGACATTGAAAACTCCATTGATTGTGTTTAACAACTGTATCGATGAATGAATTGGTAGATGCCAGCTTGGATAGAAATCGGGTTTCTCTGCGTAAACGACAGTAGTAGAACTTGAAACAGCCCTAGAATACGAAGTTGCTAGTGATGAGTGGATTGTTTAGCGTTGCATAATCCACCGGATGAATCGTAGAGACGTTTCACCGAAACGTCTCTACAATACGTTGATTGTCAAATCATCCCGGCAATATGCAACACCAATTGTTTGTTTAGAAAACGAAGTTATTGACGTTGTTCATTGCAACGACACTTACGTTGTCTAACTCAATGAAAGGTCTAAAAATTCCCGAACCAAGAGAACCATCTTGATCGATTTGGAGAGTGGTACTATTGGCAGTGCTTCCCTGTATCAATTGCACATAGCCGTCAGCGATCGCATTAGAACCGTTGTAGCCACCAGCAACTAAACTATCGAGCAGCTGGGTAAGAACAATTGTGTCACTACCTGGTGTAAAGTCAGTAATTCTATCACCACTGTCTCTAATACTAGTATAAACGAATTCATCGTTTCCGGCACCACCTGTGAGAATATCTCCGCCAGCTCCGCCGGTAATTCTGTCACCAAAGGCAGTTCCGACTAAAGTGTCCCGACCAGATGTGCCATTAATCACATTTATCAAGTCAAAACGAGCGAGAACAGGGTCATGATCGCTGTCTTGGACGGCAAACTCTGAGTTGATGTGAACTACATCAAATCCATTCAGTCTACTGAACAAATTGTTACTGACCAGAATCTGATCGAGTGTTTGAGCATTGCCCTCAAAGTTGTAGGTGTAACGCTCGTTCTCAGGTAGCGTTTCAATCAAGGTACGCAGTCCGCCACCTTCTAAAATACTTAGGGGGTTAGAGAACTCAAAGTCATTCAAGTCACCCGCTACGACCACGTTGGCATTGGGGTTAATCGTTAAAATACTCTGAACAAAGTCTCTCACCTCTGTAGCTTGCCGATTGCGCTGCACCTCACTAGAGAGGACTGGGGCTTGATTCGGTCCAAAAAGCGGTTGGTCGCCACCTTTGGAGTTAAAATGGTTGCCAACCACAAACACGGTCTGACCGTTGAAAATAAATTCACCAACCAGAGGTTTGCGACTGGTGACGAAGGCATCCCCATTCGAGGGGTCAGTATCAAGTATCCGACCAGGACTAGCAGAAAGCTGAGGAACACCACCGACGTTGTTAACTGTGGTGTCAGTAGTCGAACCACCACCTGGGCGATCTACAAATTGTACTCGGTTGGGGTTGAATAGGAAACCGACGCGGATATTACCACCAGGTTCACCACCGTCCTGGTTATTTACTGGGTCAATCTGACGATATTGATATGTTGGACCACCAGCAGCTGCGATCGCACTAATTAATGTGTTGTAGGTTGTGGTAGCATCTACTACACCGTTATTCGTCGCTCCATTGTTGTCTTGAATTTCTTCTATGCTGATGATATCCGGCGCTCTGAGGTTATTAACAATCCTGCTTGCGAGGTTGTTGAAGCTGGTCGCACCATCACCAGGGTCAAGGTTTTGTACGTTAAAGGTCGCAAGGGTAAGTTGGTTAGGGAGGGGAGTCAAGTTGCTAACTTCTCGCTGCAAACCACCAGAAATGACACTAGGCAAAGCTTGAGTATTCAACAGCTTGAAGTTACTAAAGCTATAGTCAATTACCCCAACAATCGACCCGTTAAACCTGTCTCCCACGTTGACCTGTGGTTCATTGGTGATAATTGCATCATCAATAATGATCCGTTCTGGATTAAAATCTCCCGGTTGGATAACAATGCCACCACGAGCAGTGCGAGTGCCAGCATTAGCACCATTGTCTGCTAAAACTGGGATTTCGCCAAAACTACTTGTTGGTCCAACAGCCACGGCATTGTTAACCTGTACAAGCATTCCTTCCAGGCTTTCGTAAAAGTCGATGCCGTCTTGAGCGGGGTCAAACAGTGTACCAGCATTTTCAACATTGCCATTTACGGCATCATTACTAATTACTGTAGTGGGAATTGTCCGTCCACCGTTACCAAGAACAGTGGGAGCTGGCAGAGGATTGCCAGTTGACAATGTGGTAATGGTTGGGCTGATAATCTGAGTGGTGGTGAGGTTATTGGCAGAATTACCAGGACGGAATTCACTTACGGTGCCGCTAACTAAAATCGAGCTGCCGACAGTTACTGTTGGTCTAGAGGAGGTGAAGACAAAAATGCCCTCTGAGGTGGCATCATTATTATCGGGGTTGGGGTCTTGTAGGTAGAAGCCATTTGAAACCAACGCTGTGACGATACCCGGAACGTTGTTCACTGCCTGACCATTCAAGGGGGAGATATGCGCGGCACCTTGAATGTCATGAATCCGGATGTTTCCGGGACCCACATCGTTATCAGCGATCGTCACCGTGGCTGTGGCGGTTCCCAATGCGTAATTCGCACTACTAGCAAGAGTTAGGGTAACGGTTTCATTCCCTTCCACTAGAGCATCATCAACGGGTGTAATCGTGATATCGACAAAGGATTGTCCAGCAGAGATTGTAGCCGTACCCGTCAGGTTTGGTGTGTAGTCCGTCCCATTGCTTGCCTGACCTGCAACCGTGTAGCTGACGGACAGAGCATTGGTTGTGTCGCCAGTGCGGGTAATGCGGAAGATGCCTGGGTCTGTTCCTGTTTCGGCAGCATTTGCATCGATCGCGGCGATCGCTACTGTAGGAACCGTAGGAGGTGTAACAGTAGTGGAAAGGGAGAAATCGTCGATTGCTAGACCATCATCTGAGCCAGAAACATCAAAGTCATTCCAACGGAACCAAAAGGTAGCTCCACTTGGGATGTTTAGCCCCGTAATTGTTCCTGTAACGGGGGTGCTATTGGTATTTCCATTCAGTAGTCCTACGGTTCCAGTGGTTACAGGAGAACTGAAATCCAGAGTATCGACATCTGTCCAAGTTCCGATCGCTAAGGATGTTGCATCCAGGCTGTATTGAAAATCCAGGCGATCAGCCGCTCTGTTAGCTGTACCTAAACGCCATTGCTCACCCCTGTAAGACACATTCAATGTTGTAATTGTACTACCTGTTGTATTGGTAAAGCTTACGCCGATTGTCGGAACTAAACTACCTGAGCGTAAAGTTCCCAAAGCTCTCTCAGTAGAACTTGCCGCTCCAAAACTGTATGTATCCCCTGTGTTATTAGAGCCAGTTCCTGCTGTATATTGTTGGTTTGCACTGGTTCCAGTCTCCAACAATGCCCAGCCTGTGGGAAGTTGGCTGCTAGTACCTGAAGATGCCAGAGTATCAAAATTCTCCGAATATGAGCCATTAAATTGAATCGCCATTGCTGTTTGTCCTTAGAAAGAAAATTGTTTGCCCAAACATCAGATGTAGAGCGATAAATATTTGCGCTTCGCTCGTAAACTTGGGATTACGCATGAAAAAATTATGTAGCCAATATTTCAGCGTAATGGTTTATGTAAGTAATAGCAGAAGTTTATCAGACTACAAGGGTTTAATGTGTAATTTAATACTTGAGCTAACTAAATTCCAGATTACTATTTGAAGGTTAAAAGTGTATTAAGTAAATATTAATCGTCGAACTATCTCTGCAAATTTTATATTTATAAAATATTCTTGATAATCTAATTGCAAAAAGGCTCGTTGCGTGAATTTGTAGAGTTTTTTAAACGCAGAGGGACGCAAGGTAAGCGCAAAGTAACGCGGAGTTTTCTTTTCGATTTCTTGACTAGAGTTTTGGATAAAAGTGTAGCGTTTTTTAATGCAGGGGGATGCGATCGCATTGCACTCTTATTGCGAAATTTAATTCCCACTCGTATTAGACATCTGGTAGAAATTAATTATGCGTTGCCCGAAACGTTTGTAGAGACGTAGCAATGCTACGTCTCTACATTCTTTTTCAAATAGGTTGTCTAATGACTAATCGCATTTTCACTATTAGTCATTAGCGACAAAGAAGGTTAAGTAACCGCTGTTAAACTCAGTTGTTTTGCTGTTTCAAAGAAGAAAGCAACATTTTCTTCTGGGGTTGTGGGTAGAACACCATGACCAAGGTTGAGAATATGACCCCAATTACCAGCTTTGCGAACGGTATCATAAATGCGATCGCGAATAAATTCTTGGGAACCAAACAGCACACCCGGATCGAGATTTCCTTGCACTTTCACTTCTTTGCCCAATCTTGCCCGTGCATCTGCCATGTCTATTGACCAGTCTACAGTGACAATATCCGCACCGGATTTTCCCATTCTTTCCAACACACCAGCACTACCGCTAACTAGCAGAATTAATGGTGTATCTGGATGAGTTTGTTTGACTTGCTCAAACACTCTTTGTTGATAGGGCAAAGCAAAAACGTCATAATCTTGGGGGCTGAGTTGACCCGCCCAAGAATCGAACATTTGTACTACTTGAGCGCCGCAGTCAATTTGGTAGCGAGCATAAATAGCGATCGCATCGGCAAATTTTGCCAGCAATTTATGCAAAATTGTCGGATCTGAGAAAGCCATATTTTTGATGATGGAATAGGTTTTAGAACCTTTTCCTTCCACAGCATAAGCTGCTAAAGTCCACGGTGCCCCGACAAAGCCCAGCACGGTTGATTGATTGTTGACTTCACTACGCAAAGCCTGCAAAATTGTTTTGATAAATGGCAGGGATGCTTCTGGTTCTAAAGGACGCAGTTGATCAATTTGTGCTTGAGAGCGGAGGGGTGATTGAATAATTGGACCTTTGCCTTCTGCAATGTCCATTTCAATGCCCAAACCGGGTAGAGGCGTCACAATATCGGAAAATAGAATTACTCCATCAGGCTGGAAAGCTAGCCAAGGTTGTAAAGAAATTTCAATCGCTACTTCGGGAATTTCCGAGCGATCGCGAAACGATGGATACTTTTCGCGTAAATCTCGATACGCTTTCATATATCTTCCAGCTTGACGCATCATCCATACTGGAGGACGATCTAACATTTCACCACGAGCTGCTCGTAGGAGATGAGGAGCGCTTAAGGAAAGACCCATTTAACACTTCATCCTAAGTCGTTTTTTTTATGCCACTGTTTAGCTTATCATTCTGGGATTACGCTTTTTCACGAGCTTGCCGGAAAAGAGGAGGGGGAGAGTTCTTGAGAGGGGGGAATGG
>CASBQC010000352.1 GCA_949127805.1 Nostocales cyanobacterium PMM_0081 | reverse complement strand
TTTTGTAGACGCAAGAATTTAATTAACCCAAAAACCAAACCCGCAAATATTAATAGTGAAATTAAACTTGGTAGCCACAACTGCTTAATTAAATAAGAAGTGACTAAACAAGTTTCTTCACCCCCTGGTGCTGGTGTACAAATTTCCTGGACAGTAGGCGCAATATCAACGACAGTGAGTTTATATTCTTTGTTATTATTGGTTGTAATTGAGCGCGATCGCTCTTTCATCGGCAAAGCTTTAATCCAACTTTGTCGCTGTTGACTTTCTGGAGAGTTTGCTATGCGAAAAGGACTAATAGCCGGTGTTTCCACCCAAACTTGTGAGTTAATTCCCGGTTGGGTAAATAAAGGTGCGTCTGTAACCCAAACAACTGACTGTCGTTTGATTGGTTGACTTTTATGGAGACGATTTTGATTGATTTGAGCGAGACCTTGATAAATACTTAATTCAGCTCGCTGAATATCTGTGCCGTAGCGGTTTGGATCAAAGGCAAAAGGTATTTTTGCTAATACTTTGTCAATATTTTCTTTACTTTTAATATTAAATTGTATGGGTATTCCCAATGGATTTACACCAGATATAACTTCTTTTAAATCTACATTTTTATCAAAAGGAACAACGTAAACCGAATCTCCCGGTTTTAGGCTATCTTCAACAATCTGACGTAAGCGAATACGACCCTCATCATTCAATCCGACGCTTTCCGTCAAATCAATAGCCAAGACAACATCCCGTCCACTATGCAAAACTGAGACTAAATTTAAACCGATTTTTTGTCCAGAGCTAAGTGGCTGTCCAGGGATAACTTGTGTAAATATCACAAATAATATATTTACTAATCAGTATATTAGACTTATTGCATAAAATACTCGGCAAATGCAACTTGCGGCATTCTCTTTCATCCCCGTTAGTTAAACAAGAGAATTTTACCTATGTGCTTACTTGCTGTGCATTACTCCTCACTAAGATAACGCACGGGAACTTCAATGCGTAGTGATTTTAGTCACAAATGTATTATTTTATATTGCGGCTAAATTTATGAAAGGCGATCGCCTCAAATATTAAGTTTCTTACAGCACCCTATCGCTTTAATCGAATACACGTAGAGACGTAGCACTGCTACGTCTCTACAAGGAGAGGGGTTATATGTAGTTCATTTACCTGAAGTCTGCTGTAAATAAACAAGTTAAAAACAAACTACCCAACAAACCATCAAAGCGTTGGGTAGATTAACTTCACCTTAATTCGTCACGCACAATAACGATTTTGATAGTAAGCCAAAATTTCCTTGACACGTTGCCGACTTTCTGCATTAGAGTTTGGCATCCAAGATATCTCTAAGCCGGCGATTTGGCTTTGATTGTAATCAAACTGTGGAGACGACTGGGGAATTAAACCCACTTCTACGCCTTGGACTTGCCGCAGATGAGCAGCTATTTCTTGATAGACTGCTAAAGGCAATCCAAGAAATTCAATTTTTTCCTTTGTCTCCATCTTTATCAAGCTCCAGTACTAGTAGGATTTTGGGGTGGTGTTGTCACTGAGACAGGATTTTGCGGTGTTGTAGTTGGTGACGCTGCGTTGACAGGGGATTCCCCTACCGTTCTTGCAACTTCCATACCGTATTGTTCTAAAATCACCACTGGGTTAGAGCCTTCATTCATTTCAATACGTTTCACCAACAAACCATTTGCCAATCGCTGTCCTGCTTGCACATAGCGACTAGTTGGTTCATTTGGTACTTTGATAATTGCCTGGGGTTCTTGACCAACTAGAACTACACCTGTGACAAGAACTGCTCTTGCTAATTCAGGTTGTACTGGTGGTGGTAATACAGACACTAGAGTAGGGTTGGGGACAACTAGAGGCAAAACCTTGGGTAGGACTGGAGTAAAACCAGGGCTAGGTTTTGGTATTTTTGCAGAAGCGATCGCTCCTTTGTTTATTTTATTCTTTTGTGCCCTCAAAAGTTGTGGGTTATTCGGTATTCTAGTTTTGACTGATATTACCGCGCTGGGTGTGGTTCGTTTTCTTGATGCAATCGTTCTAATCGTTTTACCCCTAGCAACTGGTAGGGGAGGTAACACGGGAACCGATCTGCCTGTAGGTGTGTTCGTGTTCGTGTTCGTGTTCGACGTGCTTGCATACGTTGGCGATAAAATTTGTCCAAATGGGTCAGTGCGACCTTTTGAGACTACAATATCCTTTACCCGCTCTGTGGCATTAGTTGGTTGAATCAAGTTAGGAGTTGTAGAAGCAACTAAAGGAGCCTGTTTAGCAGGTACAACTGGATTTTTAAAAGATTGAATTGCCCCTTTTGGCTGATCTGCACTGTTGGGAGTTGGTGCAGGATTATTGGCTTGTTCTGATTCTGAAGCACAGGAGGCGATCGCTAAAGCCAAAATAGCTGCCACTGCAATTTTTAAATTTCTGCCCATTAACTGTTCTCAAAAGCCATAGGAAAATTTGTTAGTTGAAATCTACCTTGTGAAATTTATATCAAAGGCGAAATCTGTTCCTTTTATAACCTACTTTTTGAGTTTTTAAAGGTAGTTTTAAATACTGTCACTAGAGTGAAAATGCGGTGAAATTTTTGTCAGTATTACTTGCATTTAATCTTCTGCGACAGACATTAGATGTTTCAACAAGTCCAGCCCTTTTTTAACTCTCCGGGAAACTGTTACTACACTAATTCCTAAATGTTCTGCAACTTGTTTTTGTGTCAAATCCTGTAAAAATACGCATTCCAAAACTTCGCGGGTGCGTTTTTCGAGTTGAAAGAGTGCTTGTTGCAAGCGAATTTGGTCTTCTTGCGCTAGTTGAAAGCTGCGGTAACGGTTATCAGGAACCAATTCTCCTAGATTAGTAGAATTTTCTTCTCCGTCCTGTACAGGCACATCTAGGCTCAATGGAGCGCGATTGACCCAAGCTAATTTAATTTCTTGCCATTCGCTGGCAGAAATTAAGAGCGCTGCGGCTAATTCCGAGTCAGTTGGCTGACGATTGTATTTTTCGCGCAAAGAACGCGAAACTCCGATCGCTTGCTGTTGCAACGCTAACCAGCGTCGGGGAATCCGCACGGTGACACCTTTATCTCGGAGGTAGTGTTGAATTTCACCCCGAATGTAGGGAATAGCAAAGGAACTAAAAGCATGACCTTTGGAAATTTCAAATTTTTCAATGGCTCGAATTAAACCTAAACAGCCCACTTGCAGCAAGTCTTCATAGTTTTCCTGACATTGGTTAATCCAGTAGTGAGCTTCTTTTCTCACTAGTCCAAAATTGAGTTTTACCAGTTGATTGCGAACAGTTGCCGAGGGGGATTGCTGATATTCTCGCAACAACTGCCAAATTTCATGCTTCAGTTCGTAAGTGACAGTGGTTGGCATAGCACCGCTTTTATGGGTCAAACAGAAAAGGAGGATGGCTTTTAAATCAAGCTGTAATTGCTCCTTTGATGCCTTTGGGTGGCATTTTTATGCTATTTGGAGGGTTGACAATTAAGCTGGAATTAAAAGTCCATCGGGGGTATTTTATTTTTTATTTAGCTTTGGGATGACCATAGCTTTAATAACCTACCTAGACAAAAAATATAAAATTTGTTACCTATTATCAAACCGAGATTGCACTTAATTTTTGTTGTTAATGATCGGTTTGTTTTCTAGAGATAAACCGATGCTAAAAAGGATTTATATGGATACGAGCAAATTTTTTCAGCAAAATTACTTAAATTTAAAAAAGTCATTCATAACATCTTTAAATTGGGGATTGGGGAGTGGGGACACAGGATTACTTCTCCCCAATCCGCAGTACCTAGAACACCGATTCAGTAATCTAGCAACAAGGTAAAAATCAACTTTGCTTCGTAAATAGCCACTCAAAAATAGAGCAAACCCTTACCAATCAAAAACTGTAGCTTAAAAGCAAGGGTTGGCGATATTTCATCAACTCTAAAGAAAAAGTGTACCCTGGTCTCAGGTATATTTGAGATAAAATACGTGTATCAAATATATCTAGTATTTTTTGATGCGTCCAGTTCATTGGCATTGACCGACAGAGGAATCGGTGTTTTAGCGATCGCATTGCTGCTGACATAACTAACCAGAACGTATACATCTTCCCTGAGCTGACCTTGTTCAGATTTCACCATGATCAATGATCAGGAGTTCCTTTATGGTGCTGCATTTTTGCGCCTAATTAACTATGGAAAAAGTATTACAGTTACTCATGCCTCTTGGATACATACATCGGTATATCTGATTGAATCTGATAGCACTAAATCGGCTATTCTCTTCAAGATTTCCAAAAAACCTAAATCTGCATGGTCTTTCACCTTAAGCAGCCAAGAAGAGTCAGCCTTAGATACTCTCAATACCAAGTATCCTAGCGTTTCAGTATTCATAGCCCTCATCTGTCACAAAGACGGCATCTGCTGTATTGCTAAAGATCGACTTTGGAGCGTCTTAGACACAGACACTAGTATTGCTGGTCAGCACATATCCGTGTCTCGGCAAACACATGGTAGCTATCATATAAATGGTCCTGGCAGGCAACGGAT
Organism: Nostocales cyanobacterium PMM_0081; assembly: GCA_949127805.1. Lineage (GTDB taxonomy): Bacteria > Cyanobacteriota > Cyanobacteriia > Cyanobacteriales > Nostocaceae > Hassallia. The sequence continues at coordinate 5,733 of CASBQC010000352.1, read as the reverse complement.
GGATCAGACCGTACCTCAAAGTGATTTTCCTCGCGTAATTTTATCAAATAAAGACAACAGCTATGAGTCAAATTCCTATTAAAACTGATGGATATTGCATTGACAAGTTTATTGAGAGGGTTAAAAGCAAAATTGACGAGAAAGCAGCAGAGCAATTAAAACAAACTGCGATTGAAATCGTCCAAAATTGCGTTGATGTCTACTCCAAAACATTCGGATATGGTGACGTTGGCGTTACAGGTACAGGTATTGTAAGTAAGCTTTATAAGGGTAAAAATAAGGATGAGAAAATACCTTATGGCACTACTGGACTAATTTACGGCAAAGTCCAAAGCGGCAAGACTAATAGTACTATTGCGACACTGGCACTTGCTCAGGCTAATCAATTTCGTTGCTTTATTGTGTTGACTTCTGATAATACTTGGCTTGGTAAACAAACTGCCGATCGTTTCGCCAATCAGCTTAAAGGTGGACCTGTTGTTTTTAATTGGGAACAATGGAGAAACGATCCAGAAGACTTTGCTACTAATCAATTACTTGACTATATAAAAGACACTGGTGTTGTACTGGTATCCACTAAGAACAAGAATCATTTAGATAACTTGCTTAAAGTTCTCAAGTCTGCTAAAGCCAGTAGTGTACCGACTCTGATATTTGATGATGAGGCTGATAATGCTAGCCCAAATACCAACGAAGCCAAGCAAGCAAAAAAGGGTAAAGATACGGTTCCAGACAGTGCAATTTTTGAAAAAATAGGCAATATTCGAGAAGAAGTTGCCAATCACATCTATTTGCAAATTACGGCAACTCCTCAAAGCCTACTGCTGCAAAATCTTGATCATCCCTGCAAACCTGCTTTCTGTGCTGCTCTCCCTAAACCCGGTGATAGTTACATGGGGGGAGATTTGTTTTTTGAAAATAACAGCGAATACTGCTGCACAAAAGTTGCACCAGAAGAACTGGATCAATTAAAAAAGCAGGGAGGAAAGATAAACCCTGGTAATAATTGGGATATTCCTCCTGGACTTAGACTAGCTTTATGCTGTTTCTTCTTGGGTTCAATTTACAAAATTGAATCTATAAAAAGTTCAGATGCTAAATATTCTTTTTTAGCTCATATTGACCACAAGCGTATCACTCATAGTACCTTAGAAAAGGTTATTCGCGGGTTTGTTGTAGAGCTTGACAAAGCTCTTCGAGAAAAATCATCTCCTACAAAGCGTGAGCAGGCACTGAAATGGCTCAGTGAAGCTTACCAAGAGTTAAGCAAAACAGCAACAAATTTACCACCACTCAATGATTTAGTTACGGAGCTAGAGAATGAGCTACGGAATGTCATATCAAATCTAAAGGTAATCGATGCCAGTAATCCCGATAAGGAACCGAAGTACAATCCTGGGATGAACATTCTAATTGGAGGAAACCGCTTGGGACGTGGTGTAACGATTGAGGGATTGATGATTACGTATTATGGACGTGATGCCAAGCAAAAGATGATGGATACAGTACATCAGCACGCACGGATGTTTGGTTATCGTCAAGAACTCAAGGATGTTACTCGTCTGTTCCTACCCCAGAACATTTTAGAGGATTTTCGGGCAATTCATGAAGCTGATGAGGGAATGCGTCAGGCGATTGGTGACGATCCTAGTGATATTAAAATAACTCCTGTTTGGGTAGGAGCAAAACTTAAGCCAACCCGTTCTAACGTCTTAAATCCAGCAGCAATTGATGCTTTCATACCTGGCTCATCAATTTTCCCTCGCGATCCGCTTTGGAAAGCTTCGGAAGTAAGGCAACACACAGAAGCTTTAGATAAGCTGCTCTCTGAATACAAAGGTGACGACGACAAATACTATGAGGTTGAGATCAGCTTTTTGTTGCAGATTCTGGAGCATATGCCGAGTGGTCGTTGCCCTGGATATTCATGGGAGGATAAACGAGTAAAAGAAGTCCTAAAGGCAATGGAGGCAAAAGACATTTACAAGGGAATGCTAAATATTCGTCGGGGGCAAAAAGGAGACGGACTTGAATTATCAAACAAAACTGTTAGACCTTGGCAGGGTTCAGGTTTCGCGCAAAGCGAATGGATAAGTAAGCCTAGAAACAAATACCCCAATATTCCAACTTTAGTTGTGATGTATGAGAAAGGCGAGGAGAAAAGGAATTGGCAGAATCAACCTTTATATCTACCCACGTTGATTCTACCTAAAAGCAAGTTTGTCTTCATGTTCAATTACTCAGAAGCTGCTGAAGAACTGGAAGATGATATGGACTTTGAGGATTAAAAGACAAGCGAGTGTGAAAGCGATCGCACTTTAACTACACTATTCAAAGCAAAAGCGATCGCCCTCTCACTCCACTTGGAATAGCAAGGTAAATAAAAAGCGATCCCTGATAAGATAGCACCGCTAAACTTTAGATAAAACCAGGTAAAAATTATGAAAGCATTAGAAATTACTGGAACGGTTAACGCAAAAGGTGAATTGCATTTAGATAAACCATTACCTGTAGAACAAACTGGTCGCGTTCGTGTTATTCTCCTATTTACCGAAGCAGAAGATATAGGTGAAAATGAATGGCTAAAAGCCGCAGCTACTAATCCAGTTTTTGCCTTTCTCCACGATCCAGAGGAAGATATCTACACTTTAGAAGATGGAAAACCACTGAACAAAACACAAGCATCTGTAATTACCCGTAGCCATGATGCTTTTTTGCAAGGCTACGCACCAGAAGACGAAGGACTTTATGATGACTATCCAAGCAGGTGAGTTTTGGGTAGCAGACATTCCATTCACCAGTGGTAGCGGTTCCAAAAAGCGCCCCATACTTATATTGTGGTTAGATGGAAATGATGTTGTGATAGCAGTGGTGACATCTGCCAAACCCCGCACACAAACTGATCTACCTCTTAATGATTGGTCTACCAGTGGCTTGCGTGTTACTTCAACTGTGCGTCTGTCTCGATTGGATTGCCTAGAACAGTCTTTATTGCTTGCCAAAATTGGGCAAATTTCCGCTTCAGATGCACAGCGCTTGAAAGAATTATGGGATATTTATATCAAACCTCAATTTTAAAGTATCTAAAACCGAACAATTGCCCTATTACTTAAATCTTTTCCCTCACCCAATTACGAAAATTCCGCGTCATTTTCATCACGCCAATTCTTTGACTTTCTTCTAAAAATCGAGCAATTTCAATTAAAGGCAATTGTGCAAAAATTAGCGAATTATTACACTCTATATATTGCCCTTGTTGCAGTTGATAAATATATACCACACCTTCCTCATAACGCCAAAGTTCCATAACACCTAAAGACGCATAAATATCAAATTTATTTAGCGAAGAACTCGTTAAATCTATTTCTACTACTAAATCCGGTGCTGGGTCACGGTTCAAATCAATTTCTGATTTGTTTCTCACCAACGCTTCATTGCGAATATAGTAACTGCTATCTGGTTCCGCACCACGCCGCAAATCTTCTCGCTTCAAAGTCGTTGAACCTGTAGGAAAAATCTCTAAATTCAACTCTTCACCCAAAACGAAAATGAGCATTTTCAACAAGCAATTCCAATGTTCATGCGGCATCAGTGGGGTCATAATTTCCAGCATTCCTTGGTCATAAATCATTCGAGAAGCTCTATCTTCTCCCATATCAGTTAGCATGATTTCAAAAGTCTGCCAGCTGATGTTTCTCAATACAACTCTTTGTTCTGAAGCGGTGCGTGTAGTTACCATTGCTTGATCGGGTACAGACTACTACCACCAAAATAGCGTTAAATGACAAAGAGTGAAAGTAGCTAATTAGAATGCATCCCCCAAAAGCATGAGTTTGAGGCGAAATCTGTGTTGTAAAATAGACATAGAAGGATTCGGAGGACCATATTACTGGTCATAAACGCCTATAGAGACTATCTTTGGAAATCTCCAAGGTCTAAAATCCAGCCAGCTGAAGCAACTAGCTAGGCTGTATCACCAGCGCATACCAGGCGATCGCCTGACGACACCTGAATTTTCCCAGCGACTGGCAGCAATTAGTACAGAAATCAATCAACCCGTGTGTGCCTACCTCAATCGTCGCGGACAAGTCATCCGCGTGGGGGTAGGTTCACCGCGTCAAACGCAAATTCCACTGCTGGAATTACCCCGCTACGGTGCAGAACGACTCAGCGGTATTCGTTGTATCTCCACTCATCTCAAGTCAGAACCGCCAAGTGAAGCGGCGCTGACATCGATGGCACTGCAACGCCTAGATGCCCTAGTCGTGCTAAATATAACCGGCACAGGATTTACAAAGCGGGGTGGTGGCGCTACTGGGTACGTCAAAGAAGCTTATTTAGCGCACCTGACGGCTCAAGAATCCCGCCTAGCGATCGCAAGTCCGGCTTCACTTACAGCATCGAGCAATATCCCATCTCCAAGTTGGAATATATCACCGCCCCTCAGCTTAGACGTGCTGACAGACCAGGATTTTCTTGACTTGGTGGAAGCACTAGAAGCAGACTTTGGGCGGGACTTTGTTGCTAAAGAAGTAGATGCCGATCGCGATAGCGTTTTGATTGTCGGTGTATTTACTGTTAATACGACACCCCAACAATTCCAAGATACATTAGTGGAATTGGCACGGTTGGTCGATACCGCCGGGGGAGACGTATTGCAGACAATGCAACAAAAGCGATCGCGCATTCATCCGCAAACAGTAGTCGGCGAAGGTAAAGTCCAAGAAATAGCCCTCACCGCTCAAACCATCGGCGCAAATCTCGTCGTTTTTGACCGCGACCTCTCACCCGCCCAAGTCCGTAACTTAGAATTACAAATTGGTGTCCGGGTAGTTGACCGCACCGAAGTTATTTTAGATATCTTTGCCCAACGCGCTCAGTCTCGTGCAGGTAAATTGCAAGTAGAACTGGCACAGTTAGAATATATGCTGCCGCGACTTACAGGTAGAGGTCAGGCAATGTCTCGGTTGGGTGGTGGTATTGGTACTCGCGGTCCTGGTGAAACTAAACTAGAAACCGAACGCCGTGGTATTGGAAGGCGCATTTCTCGACTACAACAAGAAGTCAACCAACTCCAAGCACATCGTTCACGACTGCGGCAAAAGCGACAACATCTTGAAGTTCCCTCCGTGGCTTTGGTTGGTTATACCAACGCTGGCAAGTCTACCTTACTCAATGCCCTAACCAATGCGGAAATTTACACGGCTGACCAGCTATTTGCCACTCTAGACCCGACTACACGTCGGCTGGTGATTCCCCATGCTGATACAGGTGAAACTCAAGAAATTCTGCTGACAGATACAGTTGGATTTATCCAGGAATTGCCTGCATCATTAATGGATGCTTTCCGTGCCACTTTAGAGGAAGTTACAGAAGCTGACGCTTTACTGCATTTAGTAGATTTGTCACATCCAGCTTGGTTGAGTCATATTCGCGCGGTTAGAGACATTTTAGCAGCAATGCCAGTGACTCCCGGACCTGCGATCGTTGCTTTTAACAAGATAGATCAAGTGGATAGTGAAGTCCTCGCTTTAGCTCAAGAAGAGTTTCCCTTAGCGGTGTTTATTTCCGCAAGCGATCGCCTGGGATTAGAAACTCTCCGCCAGCGCCTTGCTCTACTAATTGAATATGCCACTTCCCCTCGGTAAATACTGAAAATAACTTATTAACTTTCAGTTAAAAAATTCCGTAGTTAGTAAAACTACGGAATTTTTTTATTTAAAAGTAAAAATA
>CASBQC010000351.1 GCA_949127805.1 Nostocales cyanobacterium PMM_0081 | reverse complement strand
TCAATAAATTGATGAATAAAACACTGAAATAAATGCGTACTTGCTATGTTGAGAGTAACTTTCACTCACAGAAAGCAAAGTGCTTGATACTTTTGAATTATTCCCCTCAACTTTTTATCACAATCTGGGCAATCTAATAATAGACAGGTTTTGTGACAATTCAAAGAAGAATATAATATGAAAGATGCTTGGAGTCGGCTAGCTTTGATCGCGGTTATTCCTGCGCTGATAATTTTGGTATTTCCCCATCGGATAATGGCTGACGATCCAGGAGCCTGTTTTATGGTGACTTCTTCGGGTAAAACGGTTAGTTTGGGTAGTCTTTGCGGCATCACAGCATCAGATAATAGAGTTTTTCGGATTCCCATTAAACGCCGTTTGGGGAAAACCCCTGTGATTGAAGTAACGTTCAATAACAGCAAAACCTTTGAGATGATTTTAGATACTGGTGCTAGCGGTACCCTGATCACTTCCGGGATGGCGAATGACCTCAAACTTAAAGCTACAGGTACGATGAGCGCGGAAATTGCCGATGGTAGCCGAGTACAATTCCTTACAAGTCAGGTTAAATCTATTGCAGTTGGTGGAGCTATCGTCAATAATGTTGAGGTAGCGATCGCTCCAAAAGCTGGCATTGGATTATTAGGTCACGATTTTTTTGACAGCTACGACGTGAGAATTCTCGAAAAGGTAGTTGAATTTCACCGTCGATGAGTGGAAATTGAGATTTTCATTACCCAAGTTTTGGGCATATATTATTATCGATGAGTTAGCTTTTCGACAACTTTGGCATTGTCCCCAATCCCTTGCTCTAGAGTGAAGGGTTTGTTACTAGAATTTTCTTTGGAGAATTTACCGTTAAGTTACACATTGAGTCTTGGCACTACATTCATTTTAACTTCTTTAGTATCGTCTGATTTAGACACTAAAGTTACTTTAAGCTCATTGATAACTTGCTCCTCAAGAACTTTATAAAGCACGCATACAATAACGACAGTAAGCTAAGGTGTGAAGTAAGTTTAAGGTGATGAGGAGGAAATTCATGCGATCGCTACTCACTGGAGTTATCATCAGTTTGGGACTGTTATCATTGCCAGCACAAGCACAACAAGCGGTGTCTGATGCCCAAATAACGGCAATGGTAGAAGCATTGCGACAAGCTGCACCGAAAACCGGTTCTGCCAATGATGGATTTTATAGCGAATGGCAAGTCAAACCAGAAACCCTCAAAGGTTGGTCAAAAACATGTCTAAAAAAGGAACTCACACCAGCGGAGTTTGAAAACAGCCCTGCAACTGCACGTCAAATTGTCTCTTGCATCACCCGTCGGGAGTTAAACAAGCAGTTTGTCGCAACTAAAAACAACGAAACGGCAGCTGTGCGTGGTGTTGCCTGTTGGTGGATGACTGGCAACTATACAGGTTGCAACAGTGGCTTTACGGGTGATTATGTGCAAAAAGTTCTTGGCTTTTACCAGCAGCGTTCAAAACCCGCAGCTAGTCCATCCCCATCGTCGCGATAAAGTTGGCGTTGCAGTTTCCCCATTAGCTAGCAAGAAACTCTTCTAAGCTGGGCACATCTACCCAGCTTTTTGTAACATTAGATTGATGAGATAAATCCATCAACAACTGAGAATAAACTCCTTCTCGCAACGATGGTGCGAGAGCCTCACCTCGATCAATTCCTTGCACCCATTGCTCAATTATGCGAATAAACGCAGAGATTCGCCCATCAGCATAGTTTGTTGGAAAAGTCAAGCGATTGGGAATTTCTATTTCCTTCAATGGGAAACCTGCTTGCGAACCCTCAACGCGAAATCCATGTATGTAATCTTTTTGATTTTCGCTTCCCAAAACTAATGTACCCTTATCGCCATACACTTCCAGCCAATGCGGACGCGGTGCATGAACTACTGCACTGATGGACACTTGACAAGGTGTCCCATCCGCCAATTCCAGCATTAGCATACAGGTGTCATCGCTGTCTACTAACTTTGATTCTCCGGTAGCGGGGTCAACTCGTGTGGAAATAGCGGTACTCAAATGAGCGCTTAATCTGCGTACCGATCCAAATAGCCAGTAAATGTAATCGAAAGCGTGGGAACCTAAAGACCCTAAAGCACCTCCTCCTTGGTCTTGACGAGAGTACCAATTCCAAGGACGTGAAGCATCAGCCCTGGAAGCACCTAACCAATCAATTCTAATTAAACGTTTGACACCTACATAATCTTGTGATATTAGTTCAGATAATAATTGCCACCCAGGTACGAAGCGAAATTCAAAATCTACTATTGGAATAACGCCTTTTTGGTTCGCTAACTGATAAAGTTCTTTTGCTTCGGCTGCATTTAAGGTGGTGGGTTTTTCTAATAATAAATGTTTGCCGGCTTGCAGTACTGTTTTTGCCATTTCATAATGCATAAATGGCGGTGTAGAGATGCTGACGGCTTGGACTTCATTTAAACCAACAATGTCTGCAATTGTATTACAGGCGTGGGGGATATGATGGGTTTGGGCGATCGCTTTGGCTTTTTCTAAGTCTTGGTTGTATACTGCAACTACCTGAGTACGAGGATGTGCCTGAAACCCAGGAATGTGGACTTTTTGCCCAAATCCTGTACCCACAACTGCAACGTTAATCACACCCTGATTCATTTGCCATCCTAAAGCCATAAATTTACCTAAAATATCATATATCAAGTTCGTTTGAACACTTATAGATGGTTAATGGTTTTTTCGCGTTCCCCATTACCGCGTTCCCAATAGACATATCCAGAAATTAATTATGCGTTGCCCGAAACCTTTGTAGAGACTACCAAGTGCTACGTCTCTACGTCTTTTCTGGAGATGTCTAATATAATGATATTATTTGTCAGCTTTGAAAAACCGAGTTTCTTTGCTATATCAAAAATCTAATTGTGAATGGATAACGATAATACTCACCTCTATAAGCTTTGATCGCAGCACAAGTGACTACAAATGATTGTAATAAAAGCATGAATACAACGATCGCACTACACCCAATTAATAATGTGTGGAAAATTATCTCTATATAATTTGCTGTGCCATTGCTAGCGATCGCAATGGCAAATCCTATAAACAATAGCAGCAAGGATATAATTACGAGGATTAAAACATAAAATGTCAGTGAAAGTTGAAAATTTAAAGATTCTTTGCCTTGAAAGTCAACCCATGAATATTGTGTTTTTTTTACTCGCCAAATAATCAATGGTGCTAAAACATTCAACGGTAGATAGAGAGGAATACCGATAATTACTACTAAAATCAATAGTATCCAGGCTAATAAAGCTGAGAGATGACACAACATCGCCCATAGACGGATTTGTTGCTTGGTTTTTCCTCTCATGGCTTTTTATCTTTTGGTGGATTTACGGAATAGTTATCCACCGTATCATATATGAAAGGAGTCAAGGGTCAAAGGTCACTTGAATTGTGAATTATTCTTAAATAGGACTTACGCAGAATGATGAAGAAACGAACCGCACTCGTAGCAGAGAACGCAGATAAATAGAGGTTTGGGAGAGTTTTTGCGCTCATTCCTATTAAAATCTCAATATTTCTCGGTCGTAGTTTTCGCTTTTGGGTTCTATTTCCCAAACTATACCTTCACCGGGTTCTAAGGCTACTTCTACAAAAAGTTGCTCTACGGCTGTTATGGCTATATCTTCGTTGTTGGGGAAGCTTTGTAAATCTTCGGTGAGTAGTCTCAGTTTAAACCCACCGGGAATGGCTGCACCTACGGCGGCGTTACGCAATTCAAAGCGCCAAATAGTTGATTCTCCTTCGGTTTGTGGTATAATACGCAGTTCGTAGATTTGACCAGCGATCGCTAACTGCCGAGAAAGAATTGTTTGTGGTTGTGCTTCTTCGACACTCCGGGCACTGGCAGCGCTAAGAAGTTGCAGATTCAAGCTCCCCCAGCCGATGTTTTCTGCAAGTTGAGAAACACCACTTTGCAACCATTGGACAACTGACCATTGTTCTGGTAGTCCCAAGCGGCGTTGATATAAGCTTTGTCGCCAACCGCCATGTTCAATTAACGCACCCCAAAGTTGGAAAGGGATAGCCAATCTAGGTGTGATTATTTCTGGATTTGCTAAACGAGAAATTAAATTTTGTGCTTGTTCTTGTGGTAGAGTTGGAAGCTGGGCGATGTTTTGGGTACTTTCTTGAAGACAAAGTTGTCGCGCTACAGTTAAAACGTTGATGTCGGTAATAATATCAGTAGCATCAAGGGAATAAGTGCGATCGCTTGCATCATAATTTCCTTGATTCTTCAGTTGTTCATAACTACAGTAGCCCCAAACCCGCACGTAAGCTTCATCCGGTTCTACTTGCACTGCTAAATAATAATCACCAGCAAAACTAGATATATCTACCCATTCTTGCGGTACTCGCAATTCGCTTAAATCCATCGCCTCGCTGGGAACCAAAATAAATCGGATTCCGTCTGATACAATTGCAGTCCCATTCACCAGTTCCCAAAAACTTGCTAAAGCATTGATATTCGGCGATACTTTTGCCTGGGGTGCAAAATCTGCTTGCAGCCACGGCAAAACAACATTCAAGCAAAGTTCATTTAAATAAGCTTGATAACCAGAACTAGGATGAGAAAAAGATTGACTGTGAAGATACGCCTGATTTTGGACGTTGGCGGGTATTTCTAAAATCAAATCTGTTGGGGATGCAAAAGTAAACAAGGCGACGTTAGCAGTCATGAAAATTACTCCGGGAACTCTTTTAGGGACGCTTGGACTAGGGACGTTTGGACGCTTGGACGCTTGGACTAGGGCTAGGGAAGAGAAATTTTGATATTTTCTTGTTAACCCTTACCCCTTTCATTATTCCCAAATAAGTCCAAGAGGTTTAATAAGGAGATACGCTGTAGTAAGCTTGCAGCCATTCCTCCATTACGGTACTCATATTTTTGAGTAGGTCTGAGGTGACAGAAATATGCAGCTTCTCACTACTCCATTTAGCCAAATTTCGCAGTAAAATTTCTCTAGCTTTTGTGAGTCGTCGCGACACAGTATATTGCTGCAAAACTAGTTCTTTGGCAATTTGCTGCTGAGTCAGCCCCTGATTATAATATAGTTGCAAAATTTGTTGTGCTTCTGGTTCTAGTTGGTCAACTGCGACGGCTAAAACTTTGTTAATTTCAGATTCCTGAGAAATTCTGGTTTGTTCTTCTTGTTGAGTAATAATTTGGGTAAGTACTGATTCTACCTCTCCGGCGAGATTATCTATCCACTCGGTTGTATCTTGACCTGGGGGGGAAACATTAATCGATGTCGAAGGTGGATAAAGATAGTTTCGCGCATGTTTGGCACAACTGAGCAGCCAAGTTTCCAAAATTTGCGAAGTTACTTTTTCACTACTTTGGGAATTATAAGCGATCGCGATCGCACTCCATGTATCATCGTCTGGTCGAGTAAGTTGACGTGTTGCATTTAGCTGCTTGGGAACATAAAGCGTTTTAAAGCAATTCCAAGCCAGGACGTAAGCCGTAATATTCTCTGGAGATAAGCCCGCATTTTGCAAAGACTCTACCAAACGCTTTTGACTAATTTTCCGCAACATTCCCCATTCTGTACAGATATCAATTTCGCGGCGTTGACGCAAAGTTTCGCGGATGACGCTACCGAAGATGACGCTGGCGTAGTTTTTTAAGATAAAGCCTTGGTTAGGATTAAAACCTTTGAGGACTTTATCAACAGAAGCGATCGCCATTTGAAAACAGTCTGGTAGCTTATATTGAGTACTGCTAAAACTACCAGATGTTTTTTGCGATGTCCAGTAGCAGACTTCTTGTAAATAAGCAATCAGATGTTCTTTGGCAAGTTTCTCTACCTGAGGAAGGGAGATATAATTATACCAATAAAGTACCCAAAAATTTTCGTCCGTTTCTTGTGGCATTTTGTTTACACAACTTTGCATACTGCGGCGCAGTTTACTATCCGTCGCCCAACTGTGAAAGCGATCGCCATTAAATTGCACAAAAGTTGAAAATATGGAAATAATACTTTGTCTTGGATGCATAAAACACAAAATCTCGACCTATGCAAGGAGTGCAAGCGTTAAAAGACGCCTGCACAAACTTTACTACAACCAATGAGAATCATGTTTCGGCTTTAAGTTAAATATTTAGGAATTTTTAGAATTGGGTAATTAGTAATGGGCATTGGGAATTAGGCATGAGTAAAAGATTATTTGCATTCCATGATATTTGACATGATTGTATAAGAGATTTTTTCCATGCCCAATGCTCAATGCCCATTACTAATTTAGCAAATATTAAGATTTAAATCCACTTTGTTAAATATGTGTCCAATCGGTGTTGGTACTAGTCGCTCAAATCAAGTTAAAAAAACAGATACAGGCAAGCTGTGGTTAATGCTTGTGGGAGTAAATAAATACCAGGATGAAGGACTCCCGACGCTAAATTATTCATCTGTCGATTGTCAGGGTTTAGCGGATGCTTTGACTGGTGCTACCAAACAATTTCCGCAAAAAGAGGTGAAAATTCACCACGATTTTGCTCTACAACCACCTTCTTTGGAGAATGTACGCGTTAGCCTCCAAGAAATTACCACTGCTGCTAAACCGCAGGATATGGTTCTATTTTATTTCTCCGGGCACGGAATGCTAGAACCAAATTCTCAGGAAGCATTTTTATGTTTAGCAGATACGCAAAAATCAAATTTAAAAAATACAGGTTTAAAATTACAAGAACTATTACAATTGTTAAACAATTGTCCAGCGCAGAATCAGTTAGTTTGGCTGGATGCTTGTCATAGCGGTGGAATGACCCTAAGAGGTACAACCAGAGAACCGTTATTAAATCCGACAACGCAATTAGTAGAACTGTTACAACGATGTGCTGCGAAAAGTAAAGGTTTTTATGCTTTGCTTTCTTGCGATAATAATCAGCAATCTTGGGAATTTCCCGAATTGGGACACGGGGTTTTTACTTATTATCTAATGCGCGGGTTAAATGGTGAAGCGGCAGATTCAAAGGGAATAATTTCTCCTGATGGACTTTATCGCTATGTTTATCATCAAACGTTGCAATATATTGATAAAACTAATCAACAATTACGATTGATTAATCAGCAAAGAAGAGGCAAAGGAGACACTCAGCTTGAGCGTGAATATCCTTTACAAACTCCTAAACGAATTGTCGAAGGAGTTGGGGAACCGATTTTAGGAGTTAGGCAAGAAAAAGTTGATGATGTGCATAACCGATTGGGGATAGTTGTAGAGGGACTATCAGGAAGTACGATAACTTTAGATATTAGCAAGTTTTTGGGTAATGTTGGCGGTTTTAACTTGGAATATTTGCAAGGGACAAAAGCTGCTGCTGAAGATGTGCGTTCATCGATCGCTCGTCTTTTACACTCCCCCGAATCAGGAACTATTTTACTTTATTTGCGCTTCCGTATCGAGGAAACTGAAGCTATCGATGGTTTGGTGCTGGGAGAAGATATCCGCATCAAGCGATCGTGGTTGAAACAACAACTACGTCATTGTCATGCTAAACAGATTATCATCCTCGATTGTCCGGGTTCTACTGCATCTTTACAAGATTGGGTAGAAGATTTGCAAATCGACTCCCAAGAGGGACAGTGTATAATTGCTTGTGCTTCCCCAGCGTCGTCAAGTGAAAAGTTTGCCCAAACTTTATTTGATACTTTAACAGCAGCAGCCGAAGCAGACGGATTATCTGCGGCTGGGGCGATCGCTCAATTGCAATTACAATTAGCCGGGAGCAATATCCCTTTCTACGTCTGGCTTTCCGGTACACAAGGTATTATTGAAATTTTAAGAGAAAAAACTTATATGCAAGGACGAGAACAAAAAGCAGGTTTAGACTTACGTATCTGTCCTTACATGGGATTAAGTGCTTTTTCTGAGAATGATGCCCAATATTTTTATGGACGTGAAAGCTTAACTCAGCAGTTAATTCATCAATTGCGCGATCGCTCATTTCTCGCAGTCGTCGGTGCTTCTGGTAGCGGTAAATCTTCAGT
>CASBQC010000350.1 GCA_949127805.1 Nostocales cyanobacterium PMM_0081 | reverse complement strand
GGGGGAAGCGTGGTGTGGGGGAGTGAGGAATAAGGGAGACTTGGGGACAATGAGAATAATTCTTTCCCCCCCTCTCCCCCTCTCCCTAGTCCCTAGTCCCTAGTCCCTAGTCCCTGGTCCCTAATTCCAAAGCTTGAATGAGTGTCTTGCCCATAGAGCGGCAACCCAAAAGGTTCATTCCTGGAGACATTATATCCCCAGTGCGATCGCCTTTTTCTAAAACTTGCGATACTGCTTTTTCGATTTTGTCTGCGGCTGCACTTTGGTTTAAGCCGTAGCGTAACATCATTGCTGCACTCAAAACCTGCGCTAAGGGATTTGCTTTATCAAGTCCGGCAATATCTGGTGCGGAACCGTGTACAGGTTCAAACACTCCAGGACCTGAAGCGCCTAAACTAGCAGATGGTAACATACCTATACTACCAGTCAGCATCGCTGCCGCATCCGAGAGAATATCGCCGAACAAGTTGCCCGTAACGATAGTATCAAACTGTTTGGGAGCGCGTACCAATTGCATGGCGGCATTATCTACATACATGTGAGATAGTTCGATGTCAGGATATTCTTGGGAAAGAGAAGTAATGCGATCGCGCCATAACTGCGATACTTCTAATACATTCGACTTATCCACCGAACAAAGTTTACCCCCACGTTTTCGCGCTGCTTCAAAAGCGACTCGTCCGATGCGTTCAATTTCCGATTCGCTGTAAACCATCGTATTTACACCGCGCTTCTCACCGGTTTCCGTTTCAAAAATTCCCTTGGGTTTACCAAAGTAAATTCCACCTGTGAGTTCGCGCACCACCATAATATCCACGCCTTCCACAACTTCTTTTTTCAACGTGGAAGCGTCAATTAACTGCGGTATAATCTTCGCAGGGCGCAAATTGGCAAAAAGCCCCAAACCCGCACGCAGCCCTAGTAAACCCGCTTCTGGGCGCAAATGAGAAGGCAGAGAATCCCACTTGTAACCACCAATAGCGGCAAGTAATACAGCATCACTATTGCGACACATTTCTAGGGTATCAGCGGGTAGAGGTTCGCCTGTAGCGTCGATTGCTGCACCACCCATGAGGGCTTCTTGAAATTCAAATTGTAAATCAAATTGCTTACCGACGACTTTTAGGACGTCTACCGCAACGTTCATAATTTCGGGTCCAATGCCATCGCCGGGAAGTAAGGTAATGCGGTAGTTTTGAGTCATAGTTGGTTTTTACTAGGTAGATGTGCGATCGTACAGAAATTCTTGCAGATTAAATATCATACCTAGCAAGTGTACCAATGGAGTTTTTAATTTATTTAGATGTGTGTTGCTTGAATCGTCCTTTCGACGACCAAGCACAAGAACGTATTCGTTAGACGCGCTGAGGCTGTAATGCTGATTTTAAATCGTTGTCAAAACAGTCAATGGCATTTACTAGGTAGCGAAGCCATTGATGTTGAACTCAGACGCACCCCAGATGGAGAGAGAAAACGGCAAATGTCGGCATGGGCTGCTTTAGCCATAACTAAAATTAGCGTCACCGAACTAATCAAGTCTCGTACTATCGAACTCACAAATCTAGGATTTAAAGCCTTTGATGCATCCCATATTGCTTGTGCAGAAGTTGCAAATGCTGATGTCTTTTTAACAACTGATGACAGGATGTTGGGTTTAGCAGCAAGACATAGTGGGATGCTACAAGTAAGAGTAGAGAATCCGTTGCGGTGGGTACTGGAGGTAATAAATGATAGACGTTAGCAAACTGACTCAAGCCCAGATCAGGCAACTGGGAATAGAAGCACTGACTAAAGCGCTTGGTCCTATTGGCATGGCGCGATTTATGCAGCAATTTGAGATGGGCAGTGGGGATTATACACGAGATAGGGATCAAATCTTGGGAGATCCGACTGTTGAGGAAATCTTTGCTGAGATTGAACAGATGCGGCAGGAACACCAGAAAAAGGCTTGAAAAGAAGGGTGGGGATTGCCCACCCTCCAAAGAGCGCTTATGACTGGTTCCAAGGTTTAATGAAGGCTTTTACTGAATGTCCGCAACCATTCATCATCACCCCATTCACGCCAACCAGCGATCGCTGACCCGACAAAAGGCACTATTTTTGCTACCTTCACTAAAGCCTTTTCACCCGTTTTGGCGATTAACTTAATTCCCAAAGCTTTATTCATCGAGCGCAAAAGTTTTACCAGGAAGAGACATCAAAGCTTTCTGAATAACCTATTGTGCTGGTTCAGAATATATTACATCAAGCTTTACAGGCTAGCTTAGTTAAGTAAATCTTATTGATGATCAGTGCGTGTGACAGCTTCGGAGAAAATAGTTTGTAATATATCAAAAATTAAAAAAAAGTATCTATACTCATTTGTGGTTTAATTCTGTGTATGTTTATTATGAATTCACAAATAGGGAAAAATTTATGGATTTTAAACAGATTGGTCAGGTTGCGATCGAACTCTTAACTCAGTTTGGCTTCAAGATTATAGGTGCGATTCTTTTGTGGATCGTCGGTCAAAAGTTAATTGAGTTTGGCTTAAAGCTGGTAAAACGTGGTTTTAGAACTCAACACGTCGATCCAACTATCGTTAACTATCTTCTCAATATCATTTCCGTAACGCTGAGAATTGTTTTAGTTGTAGCACTTCTCGGCTTTTTCGGGATTGAAACAACCTCCTTTGCAGCACTTCTCGCAGCAGCCGGTATTGCTATTGGTGCAGCATGGGGTGGACTGTTGGCAAACTTTGCAGCGGGTGCTTTTTTAATTGTTTTTCGACCCTTTAAAGTTGGTGACTTCATCACTGCTGGAGGTGTCACAGGTACTGTTGTAGAACTCGGAATTTTTGCAACTAGTATCAATACACCTGATAATGTGATGACAATTGTCGGAAATAACAAAATATCTTCTGACAATATCCAGAATTTCTCTACTAACCCTTACCGTCGCGTTGACTTAGTTGCCCAACTCCATCACGATGTTGGGCATGATCAAGCGATCGCACTTCTGAAAGCCAGACTTACCGATATTCCTAATGTTCTCGAAAGTCCAGCCCCAGATGTAGAAATTCTCAGCTTTAACTTGGCAGGACCTGTACTAGCAGTGCGTCCTTATTGCAGTAATGACAACTACTGGCAAGTTTATTTTGACACTAACAAAGCTATACGTGAAGTCTTTGGCGAAGCTGGATATCCAGTGCCTGAACAACATTATGCTTTTAGTGGATCATCTCAAAATGTGGCTGATTCTTTCATGCGATCGCCATCTGTCATGAGTTGATAGTGCAATAAAAAGCTAAGATTTGATTTGAAAGCGTTTTGTATAGCAAAATAAGACTTGAAAAGTAGGTAGGGCATAGAACTTACCTACTTTTTAATATTTTTAGCTCCCCAACAACTCTTACGAAGTCGGGGATCTAGATGCGTTTAAATACCTATTTCTTCTATCTTTGTTTCAATTTCCGAAACCATGCTGACAAAAGCTGTAGAGAGAAGTTAGGTTAACTGTTAAACCGCACCCTTTGCAGCTATGGTAAAAGAACTAGCAATTTACACACGGGGACTGACTAAGCAATTCGATCGCCACGTTGTGGTTAACGATGTTGATTTAGAGATCCAAGCGGGTGAGGTTTACGGACTGATTGGTCCGAATGGTGCCGGTAAAACCACTCTCATCCGGATGCTGGCAACTGCTGAGGAACCGACTACGGGTGAGATTTATATTAATGGCGATCGCCTTTTACGCGACAAAAGCAACCCTATTCTCAAACGTCGTCTCGGCTACTTACCCGATGACTACCCGCTTTATGAGGATCTCACAGTTTGGGATTATCTCGATTATTTTGCACGTCTGTATCGCTTGCGAGAACCGCGTCGCACTCAACGCTTACATGAAGTATTAGAATTAATACAACTTGGGAATAAACGCAATAGTCAGATTTCTACTTTATCGCGGGGGATGAAGCAGCGTCTGTGTTTGGCACGAACAATTATCCACGAACCGATTTTACTACTTTTAGATGAGCCAGTTTCCGGACTTGACCCCATTGCCAGAATGCAGTTTCGCGAAATCATTAAGGCATTGCAAGAAGCTGGGATGACAATATTAATTTCCTCCCACGTTCTCAGCGACTTAGCGGAACTGTGTACTTCAGTGGGAATTATGGAACTTGGCTTTTTGGTAGAAAGTGCCTCACTAAAACAACTTTATCAGCGTCTTTCTCGCCAGCAAATTTTGTTATCGACTCTGGGAAATTTAGAACCACTTTTAAGCGAGTTGAAAAATCATTCTTTAGTGGAAGAGTGGGAAATTATGCCAGATAAACAGGGTGTGCGCGTCTACTTTTCGGGAAGTCAAGAAGATAGTGCTTTATTTTTGCGATCGCTCGTCCTAGCTAACATTCCTCTGAGTGAATTTCACTGCACTCAAGAAGACTTAGAAACAATTTTCCTCAAACTAGGTCATAAACAAGCATCTTAAATGTTGTTATTTGTCAAATAAGTAGCAACAATCAACCATAAATTAATCTTGGAGATTTTCAAGTATGATGGTCAACTTAATAGATAAAATCGGCGATTGGAATCCGCAATTATTGCGCGAACTCAAAGGTCGCTTGAAAATTTTTCCTGTAGCGATCGCGTTGATTATTTCGCTACTTGGTCAGTTAATATTGTTTCTGTTTCAATTAAAAGATTTTCCTGGTGAAAACTACTCTTTAGTTGGTCAATACTGTAGTCTCAGTAAATCTTACATCCAGCAACAAGACGCGCTGTCTCGACAAATCAACACATTGTATACAGCGATATCAAACTTTAAAAAAACTAAAGCATCTAGTACAGTTTCACTTGTAGATTTGCAAACCGAACTCAACTCAGCCAATGCCAAAAGTAAAGCTTTAAACAAATACATATTAGAGAATTTTTGCCCACCGAATCAATTAGATATACAATTGTGGTGGCGAGACCATTTGGAATACATATTTCTGTCATTGAGTGTAATTTTTATATTCACACTTTTAGTAGCAGGAACTTATTTACTCATCAATAACCTAGCGAATGAAGAACGTCACGGCACGCTGAATTTTATTCGTCTCAGTCCCCAGTCAGAAGTAAATATTTTGACTGGTAAGCTGTTAGGAGTACCAATTTTAGTTTATCTCGTAACTTTAGCAGCAGTGCCTTTACATTTGTATGCTGGACGTTCTGCTAATATCGCTTTAAGTTACATTTTTAGTTTTTATGCTGTTCTTGCTGCTAGCTGTATTTTCTTTTATAGTGCAGCGCTACTTTTTGGTTTAGTTTGTCGTTGGTTTAATAGTTTTCAACCTTGGTTAGGTAGTGGATCGGTTCTAGTATTCTTAATTATGACGATGATGATAGCATCGTCTTCAGGGTCAAGCTTCAACAATTCAACGGCTTGGTTTAGATTATTTAGTCCCTTCGATGTCACAAATCATCTGTTTCCCAATTTGTTCCATATATACAATGGTTTGCCGCTGAAAAAGATGCAGTTTTTCTACTTACCAATTGGAACAAATGTTAGTAGTATTGTTGGTTTTCATTTATTGAGTTATAGCTTGTGTACTTACGGTATCTGGCAAGCATTAAAACGTTGCTTCCGTAACCCGAATACCGCTGTTATCAGCAAGCTTCAAAGTTATTTGCTGGTAGCTGGTTTGCAAGTAATGATGTGGGGATTCACTTTGCAATATGTCAAAAACTATTGCCCACCTAGTTTGGTTAACCAAGCTTCTACTTGCTTGTACGATGTGAATTCTCAAATTGGCGAGAATTTTATTTGGCTAGGATTTTGTAACTCAGTACTGCTTCTTGGTTTAATTGCAATTCTCTCACCTCATCGTCAAGCAATACAAGATTGGGCAAGGTATAAACATCAAGGTCTTTGGAAGAAATCTTTGTTAAAAGATTTGATTTTTGGTGAAAAGAGTATTGCACTGATAGCAATGGGAATTAATGTAGCGATCGCGATTATTCCATTAATAGTTTGGATTGCTGTTGCACCAATTTTAAATGTTCATCATAACCCTAGTTTACTTGGGCTTGGGAACAATGTTCACAGAATTCATGTAGTTTTTGCTTTAGCATTATTCATCACCTTGATGATGATTTACGCTACCATAGCTCAATTGATGTTGATGATGAAAACTTCCAAGCGTTCTTTATGGGCAATTGGTACTGTAACTGCGGCAATGTTTTTACCACCGATGATTCTCCAATTCCTCACCATTTATCCCTCCAAAAATGCTACTATCTGGCTGTTTTCAAGCTTTCCTTGGGCAGGTGTAGAATATGCGTCAACAACAACAATTTTTCTGGCACTGTTGGGTGAACTTAGTGTTTTAGCATTGTTAAATTTTCAATTGACAAGACAGGTTAAATTAGCAGGAGAATCTGCTACCAAAGCATTGTTGGTAGGACGCTAATTGTAGTCAGCGCTTGGGCGCCCAAGCGCTGACTACGAAGTTTAATATTAAGGTTTAGGGGTGTAAGTCTTATTGTTGGTATTTTTGCTGATGCGACAGTTACCAAAAGGTAGGGATTCTGAGCGTGCGATCGCACTGTAATCTAAAAATTAGGCGTATAATCTCAAATTTAGGCGATCGCCATAACTTTTGAGCATAATGATTTTTCACTTCGATTGGTCAATGGACTTTGGCTGACTTGTTAACCAATAACCCGCAATAGCGCCTGCGGCAAGCCGCTTTCGCGTCTACGTTTTTCAAATTACCTTCATTGCATTTTGTCATTATCCCGTACTTTTTATTTCTTACTTTCTTCACTTATAGCTGAAACAATCCGCTGTTGATATTCCTGCTCAGTCATGATATCGAAAGTACTCTCTACCCGATCTAAAAAAACAATTCCCTCAAAGTGGTCGTACTCATGTTGAAAAATTCGCGCTACAAAATCAGTAAACTCTTGTTTTTGCAACTTACCATTGCGGTCAGTATATTCCACTTCTATCGCCTGATATCTGGGAACTAATCCTCTAATTCCGGGAATACTTAAACAACCTTCCCAACCTTTGACAATTTCATTTGAATGTGCCATGATTTTCGGATTTATTATAGCTGTTGGTTCCATCTCCGGGGCGTTGGGATACCGGGGATTGGGACGGGACGCAACGATAAATAAACGCTTTTGTTCTGCAATTTGAGGTGCAGCAATTCCTACACCGTTACTATCAGCAACTGTTGCCAATAAATCATCAATTAGTTTTTGGATATGCTCCGATTGGATATTTTCAATTTCCGCAGCTTTTTCGCGCAATATCGGATTGCCTAATTGAATAATTTTTCGTAGTTCAGCCATAATATAACTCTTTTTCTGAGGTAGTAAGGGCTTCAGCCCTTAAAATTGAATATTTGAGCGGTAAACCGCTCACTACGGTTCAGGACAGTATTTTAGGATAGCTAATAGTTGTTAACTATTAGCTATTTTAATAAAATCAGCTTTCTCGTCGAACAGGTAGAGGTGCAGGGCTAACTGCAAGTTGTGCAGTTTGTCCATTGCGCTCCAATTGTATTTGTAATGGACTACCTATTTGACTATTTTCTAATATTTTTAGAACCTCTTCATTTTTGGCAACAGATTTGTTGTTGATACTGAGAATTACATCACCTGCTCTTAATCCGGCTGTCGCAGCTGGTGAACCACGAACAACCCCACGAATGAATACTCCTTTATTTGCTGTTATTTTGAGCTGACCGTCAGAAGCATTACTAATTACTCTCTTAATTTCTGGGGTCAGCGTTTCCATTGCCACACCTAAATAAGGATGATCCACCTTACCTTTAGCAATTAATTGCTGGGCAATTCGTTGTGCTGTATTAATGGGGATGGCAAATCCCAATCCTTGAGCACCACGCAAAATCGCTGTATTCATCCCAATTACTTGACCTTCAGCATTTAGCAACGGTCCACCAGAGTTACCAGGGTTAATAGCAGCATCCGTTTGAATGTAATCAACGCGCTTGTCACTAGCACCGATGTCACTACCAGAACGACCTGTAGCGCTGAGAATGCCAGAAGTTACGGTATTATTTAAACCTAAAGGATTGCCAATAGCAATTACTGCTTCTCCTGGTTGCAACGCTTCGGAGTTACCTAGAGCAATAGTGGGGAGGTTATTTGCGGCAATTTTAATTACTGCAACATCAGTTATCCGGTCTTCACCCAGCACTTTACCGTCAAAAGTCCGACCATCTTTCAATGTTACCGTCACAGTGTCGGCACCATCGACCACATGGGCATTAGTCAAAATTTGACCTCCGGAGTTAATGATAAATCCAGAGCCGCTACCTTCTATTGTTTGTTTGGGTTGTGATTGCTGATCTCCAAAAAATCGCCGCAAAAGTGGATCGTTAAATTCATCTGGTCTACGAGAAGTTACGATTCTAGTAGAGTCAATTCTAACTACCGCAGGTCCGACTTTTTGCACTACCCCCACCACAAAGTTAGGATCTCCAGACTTAGCGAGAATTGGTGGTGGGGCAATTAAGCGATCGCTTGTATTTTGGGTTTCTACTTGAGCCTGAGAATCATTTCTTTGATTCCCAATACCCACACTACTGCTAGGTAAACAGCCCCCAAGGGACATTATAGCCCCACTTAGTAGCATTAACATGATACTAGTTGCTGTCCAAGGTTGAGGCAAACTTCTGGTATCAATTTTTTTTTGCCCAAAGTGATGTGTTATCTTCATCTGTCGCATGTAACTCCTTTATGAGTCAGTGAGTGGTAGGATCTTGCCTACCGGGGAACAAGAATAATTACAACTTAAAAGCTTGTCCTAGGTCTAGAGCATCTGAGCAATGCTAAATGGGTGCTTGCTTATATCTTCTATTTTGACGATTAGCAGCAAAGGTGGTATGTAACATGGAAATTCCCATAGAAACTCTGTGGATTCAGGTATTGGAGCGCTTACAGCTAGAATTATCCCGTCCCACCTTTGAAACTTGGATTAAAACTGCTAGTGCAGAACGATTAGAAAATAATTGCTTGGTCATACTTACCCCTAACCCGTTTGCGCGTAATTGGCTACAAAAGTATTACATAAATACCATCGCTCATGTAGTACAAGACATTCTTGGTCATCCTGTAGAAATTTACCTTACCGTTGCTCACGGTGATGAAGTTTCTTTTTTGAATGAAGGAGAGGTTTATAGGGGAATTTCTATTCAAAATAATCTTTTAGAAAATGTTTCTCAAAGCAAAACTAAAGCTAGTGAATTAAATTATAAATATGTATTTTCGCGGTTTGTCGTCGGTGCAAATAACCGGATGGCTCACGCTGCTTCATTAGCTGTTGCTGAATCTCCTGGAAGAGAGTTTAATCCTTTATTTTTATGCGGTGGTGTCGGATTAGGTAAAACTCACTTAATGCAGGCTATTGGACACTATCGCCGAGAAAATTATTCTGATTCTAAAATATTTTATGTTTCTTGCGAGCAGTTTACTAATGATTTAATTACTGCTATTCGCAATGATAACAGACAAGGTTTTCGAGAGCATTACCGAGCGGCTGATGTACTTTTAGTAGATGATATTCAGTTTATTGAGGGTAAGGAGTCTACCCAAGAAGAATTTTTTCACACTTTTAATACTTTATATGAAGCTGGCAAGCAAGTTATTATAGCTTCCGACCGTCTCCCCAACCAAATTCCCCGTTTACAAGAACGTCTCTGCTCTCGCTTTTCCATGGGGTTAATTGCTGATATCCAAGCGCCAGATTTAGAAACGAGAATGGCAATTTTACAAAAAAAAGCTGAGTACGAAAATATTATGTTGCCTCTAGATGTAGTTGAATATATAGCTTTAAATTACACTTCTAATATTCGCGAGTTAGAAGGAGCCTTAATTCGGGCAGTAGCGTATATTTCGATTTGGGGTTTAGCCATGACTGTGGAAAATCTCGTACCAGTTTTAGAACCAAAAACTGAAAAATTGCCAGCTACTCCAGAAGCAATTTTATCGGTAGTAGCTGATGCTTTGAATATCTCAATTGAAGATTTAAAAGGCAACTCGCGACGACGGGAAATAAGCTGGGCACGTCAAATTGGTATGTATTTAATGCGGCAGCACACAGATTTGAGTTTGCCGAGAATTGGTGAAGTATTTGGGGGGAAAGACCACACAACGGTGATTTATAGTTGCGATAAAATTGCCCAGCTACAGTCAAGCGATCGCACTTTGGTACAAACCTTACGTCAATTAAGCGATCGCATTAATATGACTAGTTCCAAAAAATAAACTTCAACTATCTGCCAAAATTCCTTGAGTATAATTACTCTGTGGAAAAACTATAGGGTTTTTCCACAACTTTTTCCACAGGTTATAGGTTGTGGAAAAAGTTGTGGAACAGAACTATCAAAGCTTTTCCACATTTTCCACAGCCATTATTAAGAAATGTAATACGAATTCGCCCTAACTTCACCCTAAACTAACTTCTGAAACTCTCTAGGTGATTCTCTGACTACTTCTAGATAGAAATTACTCTTTTTCCTACTCAGTGATGGCATTTCTTGCCAGCATGTTCGGCAGAACCAGTAAACTTCATTCTTGCGAATATGAGCCAAAAGTCGGTTCGAGCAGCAAGGGCAATTATTCATGGTTTTTTAAAGTTATGAGAAGGTGATACTAAAAGCAAGATTGTATAGTTTGTGACAAACATTTGGCACAAAACTATCTAAATCATGCTATTTTTGTGGAAAAATACCCTCAGAGGTAATACAGAAAATAAAAATAAAGTTCACCTGATAAACTTGATTATTTCAGTATTACTACGTAATTGTTTCGATTTGTGTCTAGGTTTTATCATCAGTTAATGTCCTAAGCACCTTGACGGTTGCTATATCTCACATCAAAACAAAAAGACGCTAAGAACTACTTAGCGTCTTTGAGCAAAACTATTATATTTAGCGCTTAACTTCAAACCATCTCTGATGGTGCTTGTACTACTGGTTGTGGTTGCGGTTGAAACATGAAGAGGGAGTATACCACATCTCGGCGGATATTCACCATCATATCCAAGAAAAGTTCATATCCCTCGCTCTTGTACTCAATCAGCGGGTCTTTTTGACCGTAACCGCGCAGTCCCACAGATTCTCGCAAGGCATCCATTTGTTGTAAGTGTTCGCGCCAGAGGGTATCAATCCGCTGTAAGATAAAGAATCTTTCAGCTTGTCGCATTAGTCCGGGCTGTACTTGGTCAACTTGAGCTTCCTTCATGTCGTAGGCAATTCGCACCTGTTCCTGAAGGAAAGCTTTAATTTCGCCAATTGTCATTTCTTCTAATTGATTTGGCTGCAAATCTTCCAGCAGATAGACGAATTCTTTGACTTTCTCAGCCAGCTTTTCTAATTCCCACTCTTCTGAGGGCAAATCGGGGTTGATGTAATAGTCAACGATCTCATCCATCGTTTTTTCGGCGTACTTGATTACTTGTTCTTTCAAGTCTTGCCCCTCTAGCACCCGCCGGCGTTCGGCATAGATAGCGCGACGTTGATTATTCATCACTTCGTCGTACTCAAACACCTGTTTGCGGATATCGTAGTAGTAGGTTTCGACTTTTTTCTGAGCGCCTTCTAAACTGTTGGTGAGCATCTTTGACTCAATGGGCATATCTTCTTCAACATTGAAGGCTTCCATTAAGCGGGCTACGCGATCGCCTCCAAAAATCCGCATCAAGTTATCTTCTAAACTTAAGAAGAATCTTGTGGAACCAGGGTCCCCTTGGCGTCCAGCACGTCCGCGCAACTGATTATCTACTCTTCGCGATTCGTGGCGTTCTGTACCAATTACGTGCAAACCGCCTAACTGCACTACTTCTTCGTGTTCGCGACTTGTAAACTCTTCATACTCGTGCTTGACGCGGTTATAAGCTGACCGCAAGGTTTGAATCACCACGTCGTCAATTGGGGCTTTTTCTGCCGCCACAGCTACTTTCTCTTCTGCTTCTAATTCCGGTAAACTGCGCTCACCGTACTCCCGTACCGCCACTTGCACAGCTTCTTTCAACACTTGTTCTGTTTCTTTTGACAGTTGAATCGGGAACACTTGTGGGGAAGCCCTCCAAGTTTTCACCTTCTTACCAGGGGCAAAACCTTGTCCACCACCAGTCCCTGTGGCTAAACCACCATTATGAACGCCAAAAGTATCTTCATCTTCTGGTTTGACGATGCGGGGCATAAAGTATTCCCGCAGCTTCAGACGTGCCATGTATTCAGAGTTACCACCCAAGATAATGTCAGTACCTCTACCAGCCATGTTGGTGGCGATGGTGACAGCACCTTTACGTCCGGCTTGGGCGACAATTTCTGACTCTCGTTCGACGTTTTCTGGTCTTGCGTTAAGCAATTCGTGGGGAATATTTTGCTGCTTGAGAAGCCCGCTGAGATATTCTGATTTTTCTACACTGGTGGTTCCTACCAGCACAGGTCTGCCGATTTGGTGCATTTCGGCGCATTCGTTGGCGATCGCCCTCCATTTCCCCGGTTCAGTTTTAAACACCATATCAGACAAGTCTTTCCGCAACCTTGATCTGTTGGTAGGAATTACTGATACTTCCAATTTATAAATTTTTTCAAACTCAGGTTCTTCTGTCTTTGCTGTTCCTGTCATTCCCCCCAATTTGGGATACAACAAAAACAAATTTTGATAAGTAATCGTCGCTAAAGTTTGCGTTTCCGGTTGAATATCTTCGTGTTCTTTTGCCTCAATTGCTTGGTGCAATCCATCACTCCAACGTCGTCCTGGTAACACCCGACCGGTAAATTCATCGACAATTACCACTTCCCCATTCCGGACGATATAATTTACATCCTTGAGGAAAAGTTCTTTTGCTTTAATCGCATTGAAAACAAAGTGTGCCCACGGATCATCCGGGTCGAATAAATCACTTACTTCCAAAAGATTTTCAGCTTCCGCAAAACCTTCATCGGTCAATAGCACGTTCCGCGCTTTTTCATCGACCTCGTAATGCTCATCTTTTTTCAAAGTAACTGCAATTTCCGCTGCTTTCAGATATTTTTCTGTTGGTCTTTCTACCTGCCCGGAAATAATTAGCGGTGTCCGCGCTTCATCAATTAAAATTGAATCTACTTCGTCAATTACGCAGTAGTTAAAAAGACGTTGCACAACATCTGCCATTGATGTCGCCATGTTATCACGCAAATAGTCAAAACCTATTTCGCTGTTGGTAACATAAGTGATATCACAGTTGTAGTTTTTTTGACGTTCAGCGGGAGTCATACTTGCTTGAATTAGCCCCACACTCAACCCCAAAAAGCGATGCACCTGTCCCATCCATTCTGCGTCTCGACGAGCCAGGTAATCGTTTACGGTGATAACGTGTACACCTTTACCGCTTAAAGCATTTAAATAACTTGGCAAAGTAGCAACCAGGGTTTTGCCCTCCCCAGTTTTCATTTCAGCAATTTGCCCTGTATGCAGGATAGCACCACCTAAGATTTGCACATCAAAATGTCGCAACCCTAAAACACGTCGCGCTGCTTCCCGGACAACAGCAAAAGCTTCTGGCAAAATATCATCTGTAGTTTCGCCTTTTGCAAGTCGTTGTTGAAACTCTGCTGTTTTACCCTTTAACTCTTCATCAGAAAGAGCTTTAACTTCTTCTTCTAAGAGGTTAGTTTCAGTAATGTTAGGTTGGTATTTTTTAAGTTTACGAGCGTTGGGATCGCCCAACAAAGTTTTTAGCATGGCAAGTTATTCAACTAAATCAAGAGGGATGGAGATTAAAGGTTTGGCATTTATTATAAGCATTTAACCCAACCGAGCCGTGGGAACCCAAGGTCGATAAGTTGAAGCAGGAGAATTAACTCAAAACCTAGTCGCTCGTCGAGCCAATCACTCTACTCAACGATTGGTTTAACTCATATCTTATAATTTTAAACTTATTTCATAGTATCATTTGCCTTGGGCACTCGAAGGTTATAGCCAACCATGCGACTGTAGCGATCGCCCTACTTGCGGAGTGGAGGAGGGG
>CASBQC010000349.1 GCA_949127805.1 Nostocales cyanobacterium PMM_0081 | reverse complement strand
GGACTGGGGAATGGGGACGCTTGGACTGGGTTAAAAGTCCGTTTGTGTCTAGGTTTTATCATCAGTTAAGTACTCATGCACCTTGGCGGTTGCTATATTATCGTTTAAGCAATTTTCACTTCACTAAGTAAATTCACTCTCTAGGGTGAGGTTTTCGGAAAATCCCCCCTGTATTTTTATTTTGTGTTTTTTTTGAAAAATAATATTTAGGGCTTGCTTTCCTGGTTCCCTGGCTCTACCCAACCTTGACAATTTAAGAAAACTGCGGCGATGTCAATAGGGTTTTGAGGGCTGCCTCGCTTGATCGCTAAGATCGAGGCAGCACTTTTTTGTATGCATTCCCAGCAGGACTGCTGGAAACAAGTCAAAAAAAATCGCCCCCTGAATTCAGGAGGCGCGTCGCCTAGAGCGATAAGCTTATAACTAGCTAGCAACGTACTCTTTAACATTTGCGCGACGACGACGCAGATGAGCAAGGGCTTGATGCTCTAATTGGCGGACGCGCTCGCGGCTAAGACTTAAGCGTTCGCCAACTTTCGCCAGAGACATTTCGTTACCATCTTCTAAACCAAAGCGCAAAGCTACAACTTCTCGCTGTTGGGGGGTGAGTTCAGCCAAAAGGGTGTTCAAGTCTTGGCGCAAGAACTCTTGAGTCATGTAATACTCAGGAGATGGTCCGTCATCTTCGAGCATTTCTTGCAACTCAGTATCTTGATTATCGCCGACGCGTACATCCAAAGAAACTGGCTGACGTGCCATATTCAGGTATTCGCGGATTTGAGCGGGTTCTAGCTCAAGTTCTTTGGCAATTTCTGCCGGTGTTGGCGATCGCCCATATTTTTGAGCTAGTTCGCGCTGTACTTTTTTGATTTTGTTCAGCTTTTCGGTGATGTGGATCGGTAAGCGAATTGTCCGACCTTGTTGAGCGATCGCCCGCGTAATCGCTTGACGAATCCACCAGTAAGCGTAAGTCGAGAACTTATAACCCCGTGTCGGGTCAAACTTCTCTACACCTCTCTCTAGTCCTAGAGTTCCTTCTTGGATCAAATCCAGAAACTCCATATTTCGCTTTTGGTACTTCTTGGCAATAGCAACGACTAAGCGCAAATTCGCTTCAATCATCTTTTGCTTTGCTCGCTTACCTTGATGCACAAGCTGTGTAACCTCTGACGAAGGCTGGTTAACGTGGCTTGCCCACTCTTCTAAGCTGATTTCGCGTTGCAGTTTCTTTTCTAAAGCTTCTTTAGCTTCCACTAATTTCATCATGTGTTGCACCTGCTTCCCAAAGATGATTTCTTGATCACGGGTTAGCAGTGGTACACGACCAATCTCGCGCAGATAGGTTCGCACCATATCAGCCGTGAATTTGGTGTTAGTGTTTTCAGTTTGGGTGTTAGCAGTAGGCATTGGTGCGTGGTCCTCTTGTCCGTAAACACAATGAATATTTAATTACTAGGGCGGATGGGGAAAGATTGTGTTTTGATCTCACCACATTATCAACTACCGAAGACAATCATATTAGTACAGGTTTTGTCAAGACGGTGCTCCCTTTAGATAGGTTTCCCTATCCTCCCTAAATCTTTAAGTCGTTAGAAGTACGCGCTCAAAGTTTCCCTTGATTTGTTTTCGTCCTCACTCGCTAGCAGCGACAATAAAAATACGAAGTCAGTATGAGTTCTACTTATTTAATATTACGACAAATTAGCCAGATAGTAAAGTAGGTCAGATAAATCTTACTATTATAGTGCAAAACTGTTTATTTGCCAAAAAAAATGGCTAAAAATTGTTTTGTGCCCTTACTATCTATAGTGACGCTAAAACCCCCCTTGGGGGTGCCCGAAATTAGCCGGATAACCGAACTGATTAATTGTAATATTACGAAATTGATAGGGGATAGTGGTTGGTGAATAGTGGTTAGGAGTTAAGAATACTTCTTGACAACCAACAATTATCCACGCTTCCACGCTTCCACGCTCCAACCAAATTAAAACCCAAGATCGGCTTTAGCTAGTTCAGCAGCAGCGAAGACTTCTGCGTCTGGCTTTTCTTCCCAAGCGATATCACCAATTTCTGCATAGAAAGTTGAATCGTAAGGACGTGTACGCACCACTACAGGCATGGGTACGGCGTGTCCTAAAATTAAAGCTTGTTGCTTTGAGTCTAACTTGGCTAAGACCGATCGCAAACCACCACCACCAGAGACACCTGTAAAAATCGCGTCGATGTCTTTTTCATCATTGAGCAAAGCGGTGATGCGGGTGCCAATTTGAGACATAACTTCATTATCTATGCCTGAAGGACGTTGATCGACCACCAGAAGTGTAACGAAATATTTCCGCAATTCGCGGGCGATGGTGCCAAAGATGGTACTTTGGACAATTGCCGGGTCAAGAAAGCGGTGTGCTTCCTCAATTGTAATCATTAATGGCGTTGGGCGATCGCATGGATTTTTACTTTGCAAGAACTTATCAGCTTTTTTTACATACTGTTCGTGAATGCGTTTGGTAATCATGTTCGTCACCAACATGTAAGAAAGCATGTTGGATTGGGAACCAAATTCTATCACAACATTCTTCCCAGCTGACAAACATTGCAAAATCTTATCGATGTAGTTTTGCGGGCAAGCCGCTCGTATATACTTTAAACTGTCCATCCGCAAAAGTTTGCGTTGCAAAGCCATAATCGAACCTTTATGTCCGCGCTTTTCATCGCAAAACATCTCGATTTCTTCGTTCGTCATGCTCAATAATTGGACAATCCAAGATTTCCCGAATTCGGAGAACAAAATATTGGCATTATCTAATGCTGCATCCGACAATCCTAAATCCCGACTGCATAACTTAATATCTTCAACATCGATTTGGTCGTAACTTAAATATAGTTCTTGTGCATCACGCACACCCCGACGTTTTGTAGATTCTGGGTCAAGGGTGTAAACTTCAACTTGACTTGGAAATAACTGCTTTAAACCTTTAACAGTATTAACATTCTTCCCTTCCGCTACAGCTTCCCAACCATACTCAGAATGCATATCAAAAATTAAATTAACTGCTGCGCTTTTGCGAATCACACCAGCTAAAATTAAGCGTGTTAAAAAGGATTTCCCAGTACCAGATTTACCAAAAATGCCATTACTGCGTTCAACAAAACGATTTAAATCGATGCAAACTGGTACATCCATATCCAGCGGTTTCCCGATGGAGAAATTTTTTCTTTGCGGATCGTCTTCCCAACCAAATACTCGACGAAAATCGTCTTCACTTGCTTCGTAAACTTGGCTAAAGTGACTGGGAATAGTTTTAACTGGTAATAGTTCCATCGTCGTGCTGGTTTGCGGTTGAAAAGATGCTAAACCGGTTGTCGATGGTACAAAGGGATTAACAGATTTGCCATTTGTAGCTGAATAAGTTTCATTATTTTCGGGAGTGAACATCAACATCGGTGAGAGGTTGATAGTTCCGTAAGTACCACTTCCGGCTAAAACTTCTCTTAAAAAAGTATCATCCCAACTTGGAGGATTAGCGATAATTCTTTGGTTAGCAGTTCCTAGTGCTACATCTGTCAGCATACAGAAAAAACGCGATCGCATCCCTTGCACGACTAAAAACTTACCCACCCGCATATCTTCAACCGAAATATCCGGGTGTAATCTTACTTCTAACCCATCTGTGAGAGAACCTTCTATTACTGAACCTAACGGTTGTCCCAAATTCATATCTTAATTTGTTGGTGGATAGTTGTTGGTTGGAGCGTGGAAGCGTGGATAGTTGTTGGTGGAAGCGTGGAAGCGTGATAGTTGTTAATTGTTGGTTGTAAAAAAGCCCTACTAACTCCTAACTCTTAACCACTTACCACGCTCCTTTGCTCCTCCACTCCTCCGCTTTTCCTAACAACTATCCACTAGCTCTTAATCAATTTGAATTGAAGTTGGGGCACTACCTGTGGTAGTAGTAGGAATGAATGGTGTGCGATATTGACTGTAAAGGCGATCGCGCCAAGTAAAGAATGGTTCGTAAAGGGGATTATCTGCTAATTCTGGGAGACCTTTACCTCTAAGGCTGACTGGTAAATCTAGATAGGGACCATCGGGAAACTTCAGCAAAATCGACAATCCCGCCACAGCAAAGTCTGCTAAAGTAGGTTCGTCTCCGACTAAATAAGGACTCTCTGCCAATATTAGCGTAAGTGCTTCTAAGTCTTGCTTTAAGTCGGTGATGGCGTTACGCACCACATCAGGAGTATAACCTACTCCGACACCCAAAACTTTTAGTAAATCGTTTGGTACTCCTTGAACTAGAGTTTTGA
Organism: Nostocales cyanobacterium PMM_0081; assembly: GCA_949127805.1. Lineage (GTDB taxonomy): Bacteria > Cyanobacteriota > Cyanobacteriia > Cyanobacteriales > Nostocaceae > Hassallia. Next base: position 505 of record CASBQC010000349.1, on the reverse strand, counting down.
ATATATCTGGTGTGGAAGTGGGTAATAAAGACTTGCGAAAATTTTGGTCTTGACTAATCGCCGAAAATAACGCTTTACGACTTTTAACACCAATCGACTCATCCGCCCATTCTTCCATCATTAAGCATAAACCGCGTTGCTTTGAATCTTTCGGTATTAGTGGGCGATCGGGATATTGTAAGTCTAGATACTTAGCTATTGCTGTGGAATCAGAGATATATTTATTACCATCTTTTAGGACTGGTACTTGTCGCTGACCAGTTAACCGAAAGAGATCTACCTGTCCAATTCCAGGTGTTATTTCAATTTTGCGGTACGCTAATCCTTTATAATCAAGGATCAGGCGTGCTTTCTCTGAGTAATGAGATAGTTCAAATTGGTATAATTCCAGCATCTTCCCTACCCTGTAATCGGTGCGTTTATCAACTTTACAATTGTATCTTTAGTAATATAAATTTTCATTACCAATTAATTTATTTTGCGCTAAATTAATTGAATCTACGAT
>CASBQC010000348.1 GCA_949127805.1 Nostocales cyanobacterium PMM_0081 | reverse complement strand
TAAAACTATAGCTGAAGGCGTTTGTTCGGAATTCATCAGATAGTGAGCCACATCATCGCCAATTTCACCAGAAACTAGTTCCACTGTACTAGAGTAAGGATAACCATAACCGATATCCCGGACAACGTAGAGGTAGCCGGCACCCACTGCACCACCAACATCTAGCTTACCTTTGGCACTGGGAGGCAATTCCACAGATGGATTTCCCACATACCCGCGTACAGTGCCATCTAGTCCGGCATCTACCAATATGCCGCCCAAGGGTCCATCACCCTTCACCCGAACATTGACCTTCGACCCAGTTCGCTTCATACTAGAAGCCATTAGCAACCCTGCTGCCATCGTCCGACCTAGTGCTGCCGTTGCCACATAGGAAAGCTTGTGCCGTCCCCGTGCTTCTTCTGTTAAACGTGTGGTGATCACACCTACGGCACGAATTCCACCTTCGGCTGCTGTTGCACGAATTAACTGATCCGCCATGAATAACCTTACATTTCTTAACAAGTTCACTTTTTCTATTTTAAGTTCAGAAGCTCCTAGAAAAGTGACCAAAGAAAGGAACAATGGTTAAGGATGTCCGTATGAAAACGAGCGGCTTTCCGCGCTTGTAGGGAGTAGGGAATTTTGAAGAAATATTTTATCGTGGGCGTAGTGTAATGAAATTTTCATTTTCCTTTGAACAAGCCCGTATCTGATGAACCACATTTGTCATACTAAAAGAAAATGCGAACGCTCCCAAAATGCTCGGTAATTTTCAACAAAGTCAACTACGTATAGAAGTTGAAGCATCAGCAACTACAATCAAAGACAGTCTGCTGCGTCCTGTGCAACAAGAAAAATGGCTCATCGGGCAACGTTTTTCCCCCGGAATGCCAGAAGAATTACATTCAGGATTTCAATTTACTAGTTCAATTGGACCAGTTAAGATTCATCATCAAGTAGATGTAGCAAAACCCAACTGTTTGCGCTTGCTACTCAGTCAAGGTATCGACGGCTTTCATGAGTGGTACTGGGGTGAAGGTTGGGTACAGTCTCGCTTGGAAGGAGTATCAATTTTGCCGTTGAATTTGGGGCAAAGCTTGAGTTTGTTGAGTTTGCGAACCTTTTTGGCAACTCAGGGACGTTGAAAAACAAGAGTAGGGGGGACGACAAATTAATCTCATCTCCCTTACCTGATAAACGCTCCTGAACGTAGTAACGGCTTGAGCCGTTAAAATTGTCAAGGACGAGCGGCTAGATATTCTTCAAAGGTAAGTCGTTTAGTGACTGCTGGAGTTGTGGTCATGGCATTATCTCATTTCCCCTTACCTGATTTTAATTCGGCTTCACAACCAACTTTGCCCTTACCTGATTTTAATTCGGCTTCACAACCAACACTGAACAAGGCGATTCTTCCACCACTTGACTGCTAACTGAACCCTGAACAATTCGCTTCATCCCAGTTAATCCGCGACTGCCAATAATAATCAAGTCAGCTTGGTAAATATTGGCAAGGCGAATAATTTCTTCTACCGGATCGCCAGTTAATAATTCTAATTCACTGTTGACTGGCAACTGTTCCTGGTAGGATTGCAGTTGTTTTTCTATATGAAAATAAGAAAGTGTCGGTGACTCTCCTTGAGGACGATCTGCGGCTAGTTCCATCTCTGATTCTGGCGTGGGGAACACATGACAGAGAATAACTTTGCTTTCTTTTAGCAGCACCAATTCCTGTAAAGTCTGAATTACGCGTTCTGCAATTTCTGAACCGTCCAGAGCTACCAAAATAGTATTTAGCACCGCTGTAGTCTCCTCAAGAGTAGACATTTGACATAATTACCTGTGAAGGTGTTGGCAGGTTGTGCCAACAATTTCCCAGCAACAGACAAAGCCTTTATTTAGTAAAGGCTACGCCCTGCAATTAAACTTTTAGTTTGTAGCCACTAAGTAACTTTTACCAAAAGTTTAAGAAAAAATTAAGGATTTGTAATTATTCTTCTTGTTGAACTCGGCGTCTGACTGAATCAGCATGGGAAGGCAAGCCCTCCGCTGTTGCTAATACGTCAATTGCGCCAGCTACTTTTTGCAGGGCAGTGTCAGAGTATTGGATGATACTCGAATGTTTCAAGAAAGTTTCGACACCCAATGCTGAAGCATAATGAGCAGCACCAGAAGTAGGCAAAGTGTGATTTGGTCCGGCTAAATAGTCTCCCACAGCTTCTGGTGTAAAATGCCCTAAGAAGATTGCCCCTGCATGGCGAATATGTTGAATTAATGCCCAAGGATCTTCGACTTGTAATTCTAAGTGTTCCGGGGCAAACTCATTCGAGAATTGAGCTGCGGCTTCCAGAGATTCGACAACGACGATTAAGCCGTAGTGAGCGATCGCTTTTTCTGTATCTATTCTTCTAGGGTGATCTATTAGCTGTCTTTCTACTGCGACTTGCACGTTCTTCGCCAAACTTGTATCCGTTGTCAACAATATTGCTGCTGCCATCGGATCGTGTTCGGCTTGTGCCAACAAATCCGCCGCCACATGTACGGCATTTGCGGTTTCGTCGGCAATAATTAGCACTTCACTCGGTCCTGCTAAAGAATCGATGCCTACAGTCCCGTATACGAGTTTTTTCGCTAGGGTGACATAAATATTACCTGGACCTGTAATCACATTTACTTTCGGAATCGTTTCTGTACCGTAGGCTAAAGCGGCGATCGCCTGGGCGCCTCCGACACGATAAATTTCTTGTACCCCAGCTTCTTGGGCAGCTACCAACACTGCCGGGTTAATCGCTTTGTGCGCTCCCGGTGGCGTTACGATGACCACACGGGGGACATTAGCCACCCTCGCCGGAATAGCATTCATCAGCACCGTACTGGGATAAGCGGCACGACCACCAGGAACATATAATCCCGCTCGGTCTACAGGAGTGTAGCGCTTACCCAGCACTACATCATCATCGCCAAAGTGTACCCAGCTTTTTGGTACTCGCTGACGATGAAACGCTTCAATTTGGCGCGATGCTAGCCGAATTGCCTCTAGCAACTCTTTTGACACCTGTTGGTAAGCTGCATCCAGTTCGGAACCGGAAACACGCAGTTCGTCAGGCTTGAAAGTTTGGTTGTCAAATTCGGCTGTGTAATGCAATACAGCTTTATCGCCTTGGCGTTTCACTGCTTGCAACACTTCCCGCACGGTTGCTTCTTTATGATGCACCTGTTCATCATGGGTGCGATCGCAGATACGTTGCAGTTCTGCTGTGACGTCTGCCTGCTGAGTAATGATTCGCAGCATGGAGTAAGGAGAGTGCCAAAATGAACGAATATTCCCATCTTTGAGAATCAGTTTTGCTTTTTACCCAAGGAGAGTGCAAAGCTTATCCTAATTCTCTTCTCTAGCTTAACCTGGATTTTTTTGATACTCCCAAGGCAAGAAGCGCACTTGGGTTGCTAACAATAGCGATTAAATTATTATCTGCCCATTTGCTTTTATTGGTTTTGCCTCACGGGGCAAGCCACAAAGCCCATGTGATATACCCAAATTCCTTTTTCTTTCGTCTAACCTATGAGGTGTGGAGGTAGTTTGTTTGAGCATCCTGCCTTTACCTTTGAGTTTAGGTAAGGTTTGAGTATCATTTTTGCCTATTTTCTACTTGATTAGCTAACATGCTTGTACAAACGCGATATTTCGTGTCTCTACATTTCTACCATTCAAGTTTAGCCGTTCATACCTTGCCTTTTGCAACACATTTTTATGGGGTGGTCGGAGCGCTTGGGTAAGAGGTGGCGAGAAGTCCCTATTTACTGAAGTACCTAATTTTAACGCATTTCTTCAGTTGTCGTCCGACATTGAGTAGGTGAGTTCATGTCTTTTTTTCTGATAACAGGAAAAATTAAAACAAACAACGCAAAACTTAGTTATGATATTTTTTCTAGGAAATTATAACATTGGCAAAAAAGATGCTATATTAGTAAGCCTAGTAGTGTGTGTACATAATTAATAGTCTTTTTGGGATTGACAGTGGCGAATACAAAGTCTGCTCTAAAACGCGCCAATATCGCAGAACGCAATCGCTTGCGTAATAAAGCATATAAATCAGCCGTGAAAACGCTGATGAAGAAATACCTTTTGGCTGTAGCAACCTATGCAGCTAATCCTAGCTCAGAATTAAAGAAAGAAGTAGACGATCGGATGTCGGAAGCTTATAGCAAAATCGACAAAGCCGTAAAGCGAGGTGTACTTCATGCCAACAACGGAGCGAGAAAAAAGTCAAACTTGGCGAAAAAACTAAAAAGCTCCGCCGTATCAGCATAATAGTCATGAGTTGTTAGTCATCAAAACTCATGCTTTGAAGAAGGACAAAGGACTCGTCGATGCAGCTGATTGATACCCATGTTCATCTCAACTTTGACCTTTTTCAGCCGGATTTAGCAGCCGTGCGATCGCGATGGCAAGAAGCAGGTGTAGTACATCTAGTACATTCGTGCGTCGAACCATCAGAATTTTCCAGCATTCAAGCGATCGCTCATTCATGCCCAGAAATAAGCTATGCCATAGGGTTACATCCTTTAGATGCCCAGAAATGGAATAGCCAAACAGAGCAAGAAATATTATCTTTGGCTAACTCTGATGCCAAAGTAGTAGCAATTGGAGAAATGGGGCTGGATTTTTATAAGGCAGATAACTACGACTCCCAGGTAAGAGTGTTTGAAGCTCAACTAGCGATCGCATGTGAACTCAACTTACCAGTGATTATCCACTGCCGGAACGCTGCATTAGAAGTAAGAGACATATTGCAAAAATGGAGGAATCTCAAAGGAGACAGTATCCGAGGCGTCATGCACTGCTGGGGTGGAAAACCACAAGAAGTTCAATGGTTTCTCGACTTGGGCTTTTATATCAGCTTTAGTGGCACCGTGACCTTCAAAAACGCCATAGACATTCAACATTCAGCTGCGATGGTAAAGTCAGATCGGCTGTTAATTGAAACAGATTGTCCCTTCCTGGCGCCGGTTCCGAAACGAGGGGAAAAGCGCAACGAACCTGCTTACGTGCGTTATGTCGCAGAACAAGTAGCCAAATTGCGTGGGGAAACGATTGAAGCGATCGCGGCTCAAACTACTGAGAATGCCTGTAAACTATTTGGGTTAACACTCTAGATAAAGTGAGCCGGATACATCATTTCAAACGCAAGAAAAATAAAAATCGAGGAGCGCAAAAATATGCTAGTATTATTGCCTCCAAAATGTTTTTCTTGCGTCATAATGGTTAAGGAAGGAACTAAAAATTAGCTCGCTGAAGTTTCACGCTTCATCCTTTTCTCTCTACATGCGGATGCGAAAAATACATCACCCTCCAGCAAAAACAACTACATTTACGTGAAAGCGAACATTTTGCCCAAAAAAGCACATCTGTATTTAATCTATAAAAATTGTTAAACGTGAATTGACTTGTGATTAATACCCAACAAGAGAAAGCGATACTGATTAGAACTTATAAAAGCGGAGCGTTGCGATCGTCTTAAAACATCACCTGAGTTGAAATATTGCGAGCGTGTATAAAAGACAGAACAGTATAAAGCGCACGGATGCGCTAATTGACGCGCTTTTTTGGAAGTGTAAGTGAGGATCTGCAAATCAAAATCAACAATATATCTTTCCAGTGTTGAGGCAACGCGGCGGGCAGCGATTTTGGTGGTTTATGAACCATAATAGGGGCGATCGATCATAGAGTCAAAACCACTCCTTAAAGCTTTAATTGCTTTTGGCGGCACCCTGAGCTACGTCAGGTGGTATGTATGATAAGTTTCCAGACTACGGACACGCTTCGATGATAACCTTCGAGGAGTGCAGCGTACGAGCGAGAATTCACAATTGATAAAGGTAGAGGCATGACTAAAGAAACATATATGGAACCCGCCTTTTTATTACCCGACTTAATTGAAATCCAGCGTTCAAGCTTTCGCTGGTTTCTAGAAGAAGGGCTGATAGAAGAACTTAACTCCTTTAGTCCGATTACAGACTATACCGGCAAACTAGAACTGCACTTTTTGGGTCATAACTACAGACTGAAGCAACCTAAGTACAGCGTCGAAGAAGCCAAAAGGCGGGATAGTAGCTACGCGGTGCAAATGTATGTGCCGACAAGATTAATAAATAAAGAAACTGGGGAAATTAAAGAGCAAGAGGTCTTTATAGGTGATTTGCCTTTGATGACCGATCGCGGAACTTTTATTATCAACGGTGCCGAACGGGTAATTGTCAATCAAATTGTGCGATCGCCTGGTGTTTACTACAAATCAGAAATCGACAAAAACGGGCGTCGCACTTACTCAGCTAGTTTGATTCCCAACCGGGGGGCGTGGCTGAAATTTGAAACAGACCGTAACGACTTGGTTTGGGTACGCATCGACAAAACTCGCAAATTGTCGGCTCAGGTGCTGCTGAAGGCTCTGGGATTGTCGGATAATGAAATATTTGATGCCCTGCGTCACCCCGAATATTTCCAGAAAACTATCGAAAAAGAAGGGCAATTTTCCGAAGAAGAAGCCCTGATGGAGTTGTATCGCAAACTGCGACCGGGTGAACCCCCCACAGTATTGGGCGGACAGCAGTTACTCGATTCGCGCTTTTTTGATGCCAAACGCTACGACTTGGGTCGGGTGGGACGCTACAAACTTAACAAAAAGTTACGCTTGCAAGTTCCCGAAACAACTCGCGTATTAACTTCAGTTGATATTCTAGCGGCGGTAGATTATTTAATCAACCTAGAATTTGATATTGGTAACACCGACGACATCGACCACCTGGGAAATCGCCGAGTCAGAAGCGTCGGGGAATTGCTGCAAAACCAAGTGCGGGTGGGTTTAAATCGGTTGGAGCGGATTATTCGCGAACGGATGACGGTAAGTGACGCGGAAGTTTTGACACCAGCATCTTTAGTTAACCCGAAACCCTTGGTAGCGGCAATCAAAGAATTCTTTGGCTCTTCCCAATTGTCGCAGTTCATGGATCAAACTAATCCTTTGGCGGAACTGACGCACAAACGCCGTTTATCGGCACTAGGTCCTGGGGGATTAACCAGAGAACGGGCTGGTTTTGCGGTGCGAGATATTCACCCATCTCACTACGGACGCATTTGCCCAATTGAGACACCAGAAGGACCAAATGCGGGCTTGATTGGTTCGTTGGCAACCCACGCGCGGGTAAATCAATATGGATTTCTGGAAACGCCATTTCGTCCGGTAGAAAATGGGAAAGTGCGGTTTGACGTGCAGCCGGTTTACATGACGGCTGACGAAGAAGACGATTTGCGGACTGCGACGGGGGATATACCCGTAGATGAAAACGGCTACATTGTGGGACCATCGGTGCCGGTGCGTTATCGCCAAGATTGGGCAACCACAACACCTGAGCAAGTTGACTATGTGGCAGTTTCACCAGTGCAAATTGTGTCGGTTGCCACATCGATGATTCCCTTTTTGGAGCATGACGACGCCAACCGAGCGCTGATGGGTTCCAACATGCAACGGCAGGCAGTGCCATTGTTGAAGCCAGAGCGTCCCTTGGTGGGGACTGGTTTGGAGGCTCAAGCAGCGCGAGATTCGGGAATGGTGGTTGTATCGCGGACTGATGGTGATGTGACTTATGTAGATGCCACAGAAATTCGCGTCCGGGCAACTGAAGGTTCAAAGATTACAGTTAATGGTCAACAGTCAATAGCCGGCAAATCCCAAGAGCTAAAATACACGATTTCTAAGTATCAACGCTCTAACCAAGACACTTGTTTGAACCAAAAGCCGTTGGTGCGGATGGGTGAGAAGGTGGTGGCAGGTCAAGTTTTGGCAGATGGTTCTTCCACTGAGGGTGGAGAATTGGCGCTGGGGCAAAACATTGTCGTGGCTTATATGCCTTGGGAGGGTTACAACTACGAAGATGCGATTTTAATATGTGAGCGGTTGGTGCAGGAGGATGTTTATACCTCAGTTCACATTGAGAAATATGAAATTGAGGCAAGACAGACCAAATTGGGACCTGAGGAAATCACCAGAGAAATACCCAACGTCGGGGAAGATGCCCTGCGATCGCTCGATGAGCAGGGAATTATTCGCATTGGGGCATGGGTAGATGCCGGGGATATCTTGGTAGGAAAAGTTACCCCCAAAGGTGAATCTGACCAACCACCAGAAGAAAAGCTGCTGCGGGCAATCTTTGGGGAAAAAGCGCGGGATGTGCGCGATAACTCGTTGCGAGTTCCCAATGGTGAAAAGGGTCGGGTAGTAGATGTGCGGTTATTTACCCGCGAACAAGGTGACGAACTGCCACCGGGGGCGAATATGGTAGTGCGGGTCTATGTAGCACAGAAGCGCAAAATCCAAGTTGGCGACAAAATGGCAGGGCGTCACGGCAATAAGGGAATTATTTCTCGCATCCTCCCGTTGGAAGATATGCCTTATTTGCCAGATGGTAGCCCAGTAGACATTGTGCTCAATCCCCTGGGTGTGCCTAGCCGGATGAATGTAGGGCAAGTGTTTGAGTGTTTGTTAGGTTGGGCTGGTCACACATTGGGCGTGCGATTTAAGATTGTACCCTTTGATGAGATGTATGGTCCGGAGGAGTCGCGGCGGATTGTGCATGGTAAGTTGCAAGAAGCACGAGATGAGACGGGTAAAGACTGGGTGTATAACCCAGATAATCCCGGCAAAATCATGGTATATGATGGGCGGACTGGTGAGCCATTTGATAGACCGATAACGATTGGGGTGGCGTATATGCTGAAGCTAGTGCATTTGGTGGATGATAAGATTCACGCTCGTTCGACTGGTCCATATTCGTTGGTGACACAGCAGCCGTTGGGTGGTAAGGCACAACAAGGTGGTCAGCGATTTGGGGAAATGGAAGTATGGGCACTGGAGGCATTTGGGGCAGCGTATACATTGCAAGAATTGCTGACTGTGAAATCGGACGATATGCAAGGAAGAAACGAAGCATTGAATGCGATCGTTAAGGGCAAGGCAATTCCCCGACCGGGTACACCAGAATCATTTAAGGTGTTGATGCGCGAGTTGCAATCGCTGGGGTTAGATATAGCAGTCCATAAGGTGGAAACTCAAGCTGATGGTAGTTCTTTGGATGTAGAAGTCGATTTGATGGCAGACCAAGGAACGCGTCGCACTCCCCCGCGTCCAACTTACGAATCGCTTTCGCGGGATTCAATGGAAGACGACGAATAAAGTATGAAGTGTAAAGGATGAAGTATGAAAGTAAGAAAGAAAAGAAAGTAAGACTCATATTTTTTCGTTTTTCATACTTCATACTTCATCCTTCATACTTTTTTCATCCTTTATCCTTTACACTTCATACTTTTTTTATCCTTTCTACATTCAGAGAAATATGAGAAACGCACAAACTAATCAGTTTGACTACGTAAAAATCGGCTTGGCTTCGCCGGAACGCATTCGGACTTGGGGAGAGCGAACTCTGCCCAACGGTCAGGTGGTAGGTGAAGTCACTAAACCAGAGACGATTAATTATCGAACTTTGAAGCCAGAGATGGATGGGCTTTTTTGTGAGCGCATCTTTGGACCCGCGAAAGACTGGGAATGCCATTGCGGTAAATATAAGAGAGTACGCCATCGCGGTATAGTTTGCGAACGCTGTGGGGTGGAAGTCACCGAATCGCGAGTACGTCGGCACCGCATGGGTTTCATTAAACTGGCAGCACCAGTAGCCCACGTTTGGTATCTCAAAGGTATCCCTTCGTACATTTCTATTTTGCTGGATATGCCCTTGCGGGATGTGGAGCAGATTGTTTATTTCAACTCTTATGTTGTTTTGAGCAAAGGTAATGCCGAAACTTTAACTTATAAGCAGCTGTTGAGTGAAGACCAATGGCTAGAAATTGAAGACCAGATTTATGCCGAAGATTCGCAACTTCAGGGAGTAGAAGTAGGAATTGGGGCAGAAGCGCTGTTGCGTTTGCTGGCTGATATCAACTTAGAGCAAGAAGCGGAAAACTTGCGCGAAGAAATTGGTAACGCCAAAGGACAAAAACGCGCCAAGCTGATTAAACGGTTGCGGGTGATTGATAACTTCATCGCCACTGGTTCGTTGCCACAATGGATGGTAATGACCGTGATTCCGGTAATTCCGCCAGATTTGCGTCCGATGGTGCAGTTGGATGGTGGACGCTTTGCCACGAGCGATTTAAATGATTTGTATCGCCGGGTAATTAACCGTAACAACCGTTTGGCGCGGTTGCAAGAGATTTTAGCACCAGAGATTATTGTTCGCAACGAAAAGCGGATGCTGCAAGAAGCGGTGGATGCTTTGATTGATAACGGTCGTCGGGGACGCACGGTGGTGGGGGCAAATAACCGACCGCTGAAGTCGCTCTCGGACATTATTGAAGGTAAGCAAGGACGTTTTCGGCAGAATTTGCTCGGTAAGCGAGTTGACTATTCGGGTCGTTCTGTAATTGTGGTTGGACCAAAGTTACAAATCCATCAATGTGGTTTGCCGAGGGAAATGGCAATTGAGTTATTTCAGCCCTTTGTGATTAATCGCTTGATTCGCAGTGGCATGGTAAATAACATCAAAGCCGCGAAAAAGCTGATTTCTCGCAACGACCCCAGTGTGTGGGATGTGTTGGAAGAAGTGATTGAAGGGCATCCGGTGATGTTAAACCGCGCACCAACACTGCACCGATTGGGGATTCAGGCATTTGAGCCGATTTTGGTAGAAGGCAGGGCAATTCAGTTGCATCCCTTGGTGTGTCCGGCTTTTAACGCCGACTTTGATGGCGACCAAATGGCAGTACACGTACCGTTGTCGTTGGAATCTCAGGCAGAAGCGCGGTTGTTGATGTTGGCTTCTAATAATATATTGTCGCCGGCGACTGGTAAGCCAATTATTACACCCAGCCAAGATATGGTGTTAGGGGCATATTATTTAACTGCGGAAAACCCCGATGCCATGAAGGGTGCAGGAAAATACTTCGCTTCTTTGGATGATGCGATTATGGCTTACGAGCAGAAGCAAGTTGATTTGCACGCTTATGTATTTGTGCGGTTTGATGGCGAAGTCGAAACCGATGTGCCGGATACCGAACCCGTGAAGGTAGAAGAAAACATTGATGGCACTCGGACGTTGTTATATAAATTCCGTCGTGTCAGACAAGACAAGTCAGGGAATTTGATTTCTCAATATATACGTACAACTGCGGGTCGGGTTATTTATAACAAGGCGATCCAAGAAGCGCTTAACTAAAGAAGTATGAAGGATGAAGGATAAAGGATGAAAGAAGAAAAGGAAAAAAGAAAAATTCTTTTCATACTTGATACTTTTTTCATACTTCATACTTCATACTTCATACTTTTTTTATCCTTTATCCTTCATCCTTTATACTTTAGATGACTGAAAAACTGATTTTTCGCAATCGCATCGTTGACAAAGGTCAGCTGAGAAATTTAATTTCTTGGGCGTTTACTAATTGTGGCACGGCGCGGACGGCGGTGATGGCGGATAAGTTGAAAGATTTGGGCTTTCGCTATGCGACCAAAGCCGGGGTTTCGATTAGTGTAGATGATTTGATGGTGCCGCCAACCAAGCGATCGCTCCTGGAAGCCGCAGAAGAAGAAATTCGCGCCACGGAAGAACGCTATCAACGTGGTGAAATTACCGAAGTTGAGCGTTTCCAAAAGGTAATTGATACTTGGAATAGTACGTCGGAAGCGCTGAAGGATGAGGTGGTGAAGCACTTTAAGAGTACTAACCCGCTGAACTCGGTGTATATGATGGCGTTTTCGGGTGCGCGGGGTAACATATCCCAGGTGCGGCAATTGGTGGGGATGCGCGGGTTGATGGCAGATCCCCAAGGGGAAATTATCGACTTGCCAATCAAAACCAACTTCCGTGAAGGACTCACCGTTACTGAATATATTATCTCTTCTTACGGCGCTCGTAAGGGGTTGGTAGATACGGCGTTAAGAACTGCTGACTCTGGATATTTAACTAGGCGTTTGGTGGATGTATCCCAAGATGTAATTATCCGCGAATTTGACTGCGGCACATCGCGAGGACTTACGCTGGGAGCGATGACAGAAGGTGGCAAAATCTTGATTCCCATCGGTACGCGCTTGATGGGACGGGTAGTTCAAGAAGATGTGGTGCATCCCACCACCAAAAAAATTATTGCCCCGCGCAATACGCCAATTAGTAACGAATTAGCAGCCACAATTCAAAAAAGCGGTGTCCAGTCGGTTCTAGTGCGGAGTCCCTTAACTTGTGAAGCAGCGCGTTCGGTTTGCCAACATTGCTATGGCTGGAGTTTGGCACACGCGAAGATGGTGGATTTGGGTGAAGCGGTGGGAATTATTGCCGCTCAAAGTATCGGTGAACCGGGTACGCAGCTAACGATGCGGACTTTCCACACTGGTGGTGTATTCACCGGGGAAGTGGCAAAACAAGTGCGTGCCGAAAAAGATGGTACCATTCGCCTACCGCGCAAGTTGAAAACCAGGGCATATCGCACTCGACACGGGGAAGATTCGCTGTTTGTGGAAGCAAATGGTACGCTCTCGTTGGAATCGCAATCTGGGTCAATTGAAATTGCCGTTACCCAAGGTTCGACACTATATATAGTGGATGGACAGCAGGTAAAGCAAGGTCAGTTGTTGGCAGAGGTGGCACTAGGTGGACGGACAACTCGTGCAAATACTGAAAAAGCGGTTAAAGATGTCGCCAGTGATTTGGCAGGGGAAGTGCAGTTCGCTGAAGTGGTGCCAGAACAAAAAACAGACCGTCAAGGCAACACAACGACCACAGCCGCACGCGGTGGTTTGATTTGGATTTTGTCTGGGGAAGTATATAACTTGCCACCAGGGGCAGAGTTGGTGGTGAATAATGGCGATGGTATCGAGACAAATGGTGTCTTGGCAGAAACCAAGTTAACTACTTTGCATGGTGGTATAGTCCGCTTGCCAGAAGCGCAAGTCGGTAAGAGTACTAGGGAAATTGAGATTATCACCGCTAGTGTGGTTTTGGATCAGGCAACGGTGACGGTGCAAAGTTCCCAAGGTCGCAATAATTACCTGATTTCCACTGCTCATAACCAAGTCTTTAACTTGCGGGCAACCCCAGGCACAAAGGTGCAAAATGGTCAAGTGGTGGCGGAGTTGATTGACGATCGCTATCGCACTTCGACTGGTGGGTTGCTGAAATACGCCGGTGTGGAGGTGCAGAAAAAAGGCAAGGCGAAGCTGGGTTATGAGGTGGTGCAGGGAGGCACGCTGCTATGGATTCGGGAGGAGACTCATGAGGTAAATAAGGATATATCGCTGCTGTTGGTAGAAGATGGTCAGTATGTAGAAGCTGGCACCGAAGTAGTTAAGGATATATTTTGTCAAAACAGCGGCGTGGTGGAAGTCACCCAGAAAAACGACATATTGAGAGAAGTGGTGATTAAGCCCGGAGAACTGCTGATGGTGGACGATCCCGAAGCGGTGATTGGACGAGATAATACTTTTGTTCAGCCGGGTGAGGAGTTATTGGGGCAAGTGGTGAGCGAATTGCGCTATATCCAATATATAGAGTCACCTGAAGGTCCAGCGCTCCTGAGTCGTCCGGTGGATGAGTTTGCGGTGCCGAATAATCCTGATGTGCCATCAACGACATCGGTTAGTCAGCAAACCGGGCGCAGTATTGAGTTGCGTGCGGTGCAACGATTGCCTTATAAGGATTCTGAGCGGGTTAAGTCGGTGGAAGGTGTGGAACTGCTGCGGACTCAACTTGTGTTGGAAATTGAGACTGAGGGTGATGCCGACCACAACGCTTCGCCATTAGCAGCAGATATTGAGTTGTTGAGTGATGGTGAATCAGTCGGCGGGAACGGTTTCCGTTCCGCCGAACTGATGAACCCGGAGGGTGAAGGTTCGGAAACTTCTCGTTTGCAATTGGTAATTTTGGAGTCTTTGGTAGTGCGTCGCGACATTACCGCCGATGCGACTCAAGGTAGCACGATTACGAGTCTGGAAGTAGAAGCGCTGCAAACGATCGCACCTGGTGCTGTAGTTGCACGTACCCAAATTCTCTGTAAAGAAGGCGGTATTGTGCGGGGAGTGCAAAAAGGAAGCGAAACGGTGCGTCGTTGCTTGGTGTTGCGTCATACGGATATGGTGACGGTGAACACTACGGTGGCACCGAAGCTGAAGAAGGGCGACTTGCTGGTGGAGGGTGCTGCCATTGTGCCGGGAGTGGTTGCTCCTTTGTCTGGGCAAGTGCTGAATGTGAAGAAGTTAGGTAAAGACGCTCCGGCAGAACGTCTGCACGAAGGTGAGGAGTTGGGAGTTAATCCGGAAACTCGTACAGACGCGATTAATCGCGTCTCTACATATTCTGTGACGATTCGCATTGGTCGTCCTTATCGAGTTTCACCGGGTGCGGTGTTGCAGATAGAAGATGGCGATTTGGTGCAACGGGGTGATAATTTGGTGTTGTTGGTGTTTGAACGCGCCAAAACCGGAGACATTATTCAAGGTTTGCCGAGAATTGAGGAACTGCTAGAAGCACGTAAGCCAAAAGAAGCGTGTATTTTGGCAAAGCGGACGGGGGAAGTGAAGGTTGTATATGGTGATGGTGATGAAGCGATCGCAGCTAAAGTCATCGAACCAAATGGTGTTGTCACCGATTACCCGTTAGGACCTGGACAAAATTTGGTGCTGACAGATGGAGCGATGGTGAATGCAGGGCAGCCATTGAGTGACGGTCCGGCAAATCCGCACGAAATTTTGGAGGTGTTCTTTAGTCTCGGTTCTGAGGATGGGGTGTATGCTTGTGCTTCTCTAGCTTTGCAGAAGGTGCAGACTTTTTTGGTGAATGAGGTGCAAATGGTGTATCAATCTCAAGGCATTGAGATTGCCGACAAGCACATTGAAGTGATTGTGCGTCAGATGACCGCGAAAGTGCGGGTAGATGACGGTGGTGACACGACGATGTTGCCGGGAGAGTTGGTAGAACTGCGGCAAATTGAGCAGGTGAATGAAGCGATGTCAATCACTGGTGGTGCGAGGGCGCAGTATACTCCAGTATTATTGGGGATTACTAAGGCATCATTGAATACCGACAGCTTTATCTCCGCTGCATCATTCCAAGAAACAACGCGGGTGTTGACCGAAGCCGCAATTGAAGGTAAATCTGACTGGCTGCGCGGTTTGAAAGAAAACGTAATTATCGGACGATTGATTCCTGCCGGTACTGGGTATAACGCTTATGAGGAAACGGGTATAGTTGATGACTATGCCGCTATTGAAAGCACCAGTGTCTTGGATGAAGCCGATGACCCGATGGATATGGTGCTAGATGACCGCACAGCTCGTGCTTACAATTTGGATTCTCCTGGACTTGCGGATTCTGGATTTGGCAGGGGACGTACAGAGCCGGTGTCAATTTTAGATGATGAGGATGAGTTGATGATTGCTGATGAAGTCAACGACCTCGTTGAAGAAGACGATTTTGAGGAAGACGAGGAAGACGAAGAAGAGGACGATTTTGAGGAGGAAATCTAAAGGATGAAGTATGAAGTATGAAGTATGAAAAAGGAAAAGGGAAAGGGAAAAATTCTTTTCTTCTTTCATCCTTTATCCTTCATACTTCATCCTTTTAGATGACTTTTATTTGTGTTGGTTGATAATCGTTTCCTTGTTTATTAGCACAAAAGCCGATATCCCTGATTTGATTAGCTTCAATTACCCGTCCCCAATCTAAAGGAGTCACAGTATACTCTAAATCTCGTTGTTGGAAATTAGCGTTCCAAGAATTATTGATGACGGCTTGTTTCATATTAAATTTCAACTGCCAATTATCAACTTTGTTGGTACCAGAATTCTTAATTTTGAAGCTGACACAAAATCCTGTTTCCCAATTTGAGTAAATATCAGTAGTGACGTTCAATTGCACCGAAGCTAAAGAGGATGCGATGGTATTTACTCCTCTAATTCCCCCGTTCCCCCCTTCGACTACAGACAGGGGTCCAGACGCGATGCCTTCTCCTGTCGGAGACGCTCCGCGAACGGCGAGCTTTCCTACGGAACGCTCCGCGAACGCTAACGCACGCGTCTCTACATCAAGTAATTGGGATAGTAATTGCTGTTTTGGTAGATCAACACTTTGCCAATCGTCTCCCAGGATACCGCCGGTATCAGCACTATTTGGATTCCAACTCCAGTAAGCAAAGCTCAAGTTTTTATCACCGATGTATTTTACGAACTCGGTTTGCCAAATTCCTTCAGGGGAACTTGTGTCTGAAAGCCGACCACCAAATTCGCCAATTAGTATCGGGGCAATACTTTGACTAGAAATATAGTGAAATCCTATTTGCCAGCGATCGCGTAAATTTTTGGGAAAGTTCTTCTCCAAAAAATAGGGCTGGTTGTATACCCCAGGACCGTACTCGTGGGGAGAATAAACTAGCTTGTGGCGACGAGATAACCTTATTGGGTAGCGTTTCACACCTTCTAGGTTGCCTCCGTGCCAATAATTCTTTAGCTTTTGACCGGGAACATTATTTTCTACCCCTTGCACCACAATTAGCCAGTCGGGGTTGACATTGAGAATAGCATTGCCTGCACGTTGTGCAGCTAGTCGCCAGTCGGTGAGTATTTTGTTAGTACCCCAGCTAGCAATGCCGTGAGGTTCATTTTTTAGGTCTGCACCAATGACATTAGCTTGATTTTTATATCTAATTGCTAACTCGATCCAAGTATTAATCCAATCAGCTTCACTAAAGCCATCTCCATACCACAATTCGGGAATACGCTCATCATTGAGACGGTGGCTGTCAAGTAGAATTAATAATCCCTGGCGATCGCATTCTTGAATAATTAAGTCCATTACCTCCAAAGGCGTTTTGGCTTCGAGTTCTTTGTTGCTGCCAATGCTAAAATCAATGCCACTTACATCACTACTTCGCAATGCTTGCACAGAATAAGGCAAGCGAATTAAGTTGTAACCGAGCTGTTTAATTTGTGCCAGCATTTCTTTATAATCTCGCCGCCACAACCCATGAGGAACATGTGTGTTTGTTTCTATACCAAACCAATTGACACCTTGAAGCAAAACCCTTTTACCTTTGGCATCAACGATTTTCGCACCACGAGTTGAAAGTGGTAGTTGTATTGTTTGGGATGCGATCGCCATATTTAACTCAATAGAAAAGGGCAATTTTGTCAAAATCCCCCCCAGGAAAATTATTAAAGTTATTAAAAATATAAATAATTGCTTGTATAATTTAAATCTGCCGCGTTTCTGAAAACGGGTGTAGCGCGTACCCTTTTTATCTTGCTTGTAAAAATATATCTGGGTCCGGTATTTCCGTAGACAAATATGGACAGCCTTACAAACTCGTTTTGCAACACACCACAACATTTTCGCATGTTCGCCCAGCGTCCCGTTGGCGTTGGCGGAGCTCGAAGAGAAGGGAAGGAGAAGGCTGTCCACCGGAGTCAAGGATTGGTGTAGCGGCAAATTCCCGCAGCCATAACGTATATTTTTCATAGTATTTTTATTTATAAACTTGTTTTATAAGCTTCGATTAATTCAAATAATACTTACACAGAGCTTAAAGTCATAAAGTGAGAGAAATATATACATTTATATATCAACATATAGTTAAAGAGTGATTTATATTTATTTTTGATCAATAAATAATCAACACACAAATAATAGAACAATTTCGTAAGTAGTGATACTTTTGTAGCGTCAGGTATTGATTTATGGTGTCTTTTAGTTAACAATCAACACAGCTAACTAACTTAGCATTTAAGACTAATATTTGATACACAAGTTACTTTTGCTGATAAAATCAGGTGTACGTACTTAAATCTGCTGATATAGAAGTACTATACTGTGTTTGTTAGACTTATATTCATGAAAGATAGCTTTGCTCAGATACGAGGGAGGTTAGTTTTAAAATTTACAAAAAGATTAAAAATATCCCTTAGTTATTTATGGCTGATGTATTGAAAATAGTAGATATAACGCAGAATTTGGATACTCGTTCAGTAAACATATTTACTTAACGAGTATTAAGTAACAATACTTAGATTTTTCCAGCGGCAATTAGCCTGGTTGTGTTCTACCCATGTCTTTCTTTTTTGACAACTGACTCATCTTCTAAATATGACTCTATCTGCACTGCAAAAATTTTTCTTCCCGCCGATTGTCTCTGCTGCTGCTGTTTTTTCAGCCATGTCATTTCCCCTTGCGACATTAGGCGACAAGCAAGTAGTCATCAAATTTCAAGAAGAAGCTATTTATGATGGCAAACTTCGAGATGCTGCTACCCCTTACATAGTATTAGCAACAGCAATGAGTATCGGAGTCGGTATTTCCGCCGCTGCGGTCTGTGGGTGGCGGCATTCTGCTCGAAAATCAGCGGAATTTCGGCAGGAATTGTCTGGCTTAGAGAAACACTTACAAGAAAAGGAAGCAATACTTAACGAACTCAAACTGTCCGAGTCTCAATTGCAAATTTCTGGACTCACCACTTTTTTGGATGATGAAGTGCCTTTTGAGCAAACTGTAAATCCAAAAAGCTTGAGCGCAGTCGTAACTCAACCTGTTGTCGTGCAAACTTCAGCGTCATACCAACAGCCGATAAATACCATACCAAGAATTGCAACTAAACATACACCCTCGACCGCTAGAACTGTTACTGCGGCTTCTGCCTTTGCTTCTGCTCAAACTTTCCTGGGTTACACTCAAACAAACACAAACACTACCAAAGAAATTCCTACCGTTATTGCTGAAGTCAATAAAAGCACAGTAACCTCATCGGAGTTTGAGGAGTTGCAAAAACAACTCAGACAAATGATGTTACAGATGCAGACAATGCAGAGCAATTTGGGAATCATGCCTCAAGCAACAAATGCTCAGGTAAAAGCGCCAGATAAATTTAGAATTTATTATGATGCGCCAGACACTGAACAGGTACAGTTTTTGTAAATTAAGCCAATGAAGCAAGCCCAAGGGAGCAACTTGCTTCATAATCATATTTTTTTGACAATTAAGCTCTATTTTTCAACGTAGAAACTCTGAAGGTGATAGGGGAGCATTCGTCTGTCTAAATTTGACTGGTGGAAGTACAGTAGCAGAAGAAGTTAGCGGTTCTGGTCGAATCTGATATCGATTTCCCCACCCTCCATTAAGGTCTTCCGCTTGCGGACGAGGTGGTATTGTTTTTCCCCCAGGCAGAGATACTGGTATTGTTTGACTCACTTGCACATACTTTTCACCTTCGTTAGTAAAGCGAAGCAACTTACCTTCAATTGGTTGATTTTTTCGGTCTGGTTCTTCCACCTTTCGCTTATCAGTTCTTTCCCACTGACTTGCAGGATCGAAAATAGCCATAAAAGTGACATCACTGTCTGGAGTCAGTTTTATTGACGCTTGATTTGCTTGCCAGACTTCCTGAAAATTTCCATTGGGTGCGACTTGCCAGAGATTCAGTTCTGCTTGCCATTTAGATTGCTTCACTTCAACAATTTTGCGATCCAGAATTGAACGCTTAGTATTTGCTTCAGTATTCAACGATCTTCCACTCCTTCCTTCTGGTGAATGCAAATAGCGAACTGCCGCGATTGTAATCCGACTAGACTCTGGTAAATTTGTATCCCCGGCTACGGTGTATACTCCATTACTTTGTGCAGGTTGTAGATTTTTGATTTCTAGCTGCGCTTGGTCTTGTGCTTTTTGAACACAGCCAGAAGTGACAGCTAACAGCATCAACGAGGTAGCCGTGAGAGACATAGACGCAGACAAATTATTAATTTTTTGGCAAATCGCTGCAAAATGAAGACTGAGCATAGAAAAATCGGGTATTTGGTTGAAATAAAAAAAGAAGCTACGTTTTTCTTTATTGGACGCAAATTTGCGCCCATAAACAAAAAAACTTCACTCTTCTGTTAACCTAGCTAATTAGGTATCAGAAAATCTACATATTGATTTTCGTCTATGTTACGCACAATTACGCACAATTTTTGGTAAAGTGATGACACCAAAAAAAGGTCCATATTTACTTGTCCATCGGCTAAGTTAATGAAGCCTAAAGTATTCGATTCTCAGAAATTTACTTTCCCAAAACAGTTAAACAAGGTTCATTTACTGCTTTGCACTGCCTCAGTCTCTTTATTCTGGTCGGTGCTAGCATTCAGTGATGCTTGTTTAGCTCAAGTAAATCCATCTAGCAATTTCCAAGTGGGTTTAAGGGGACTTCTACCAGTACCGAAACCTTCTTTACCTAGTAATCAATCTCCATCTGGGTTGCAGCCACCTCCACCACGAGGAGGGATTCAACTTGATGGGACAAGTCGCAACAACACTGGAGCAAGTCCCACTCCCCCTGCTCCAGTGTTGAAATCAGAGCAAACTCCAATAGATGAGATCAAGCAACTGGAGAATGCTTTTATCCAGCAACAAGTTCCTGAAAACAAGCCAAAAGCAAAACCTCGTTCTACTACACTTACACCAGGCAAACAAAGACAAACAAATTTACCAGTGTTAGCGGCAGGTGGGAATAATGATTTCAATAACTCGCGCTCCGACTCACTGCTGCCATTACCAGGCACTCAAAGTACGCAAGAATTCACGGCACCTGGGACACCGACTTTCAATCAGGTAGAAAATCCCCAAATCGCACCACTGCCGCCACTTCTAGGCACTCCGACGACCCAAGTTGCTGCCACTGCGACACCAACTTTTAATCAATTACTAAATCCCCAAACTCAAGGTACAACGGGAGCAACTTTCAACCAGCTACTAAATCCCCAAATCGCACCACTGCCACCACTTCTCGGCACTCCGACGACCCAAGTTGCTGCCACTGGGACACCAACTTTTAACCAACTAGGAAATCCCCAAACTGAAGGAGCAAATTCCCCAAGTTTCAACTCAATACTCAACTTTCAAGGAGTTCCACCATTAGTATCTCCCACAACTCCCAGGCAAGAAATCCCTCCTTCTTTGATTGGTCCGACAGCAAAAACTACACCACAACAGGTTAATGAAGGAGCAAATTCCCCAACTTTCAACTCTCAAGGAGTTCCATCATTAGTACCTGCGACAACTCCCAGGCAAGAAATCCCTCCTTCTTTAGTAGGTCGGACAGCACAAACTACACCACAACAGGTTAATGAAGGAGCAAATTCCCCAACTTTCAACTCAATACTCAACTCTCAAGGAGTTCCACCATTAGTATCTCCCACAACTCCCAGGCAAGAAATCCCTCCTTCTTTGATTAGTCCGACAGCACAAACTACATCAAGCCCAATTCTTCAACGAGGAAATAATCGACCACGCCCGACGATCATCAATAATACAGCTTTAAGAGAACCGTCTTTATACCTGGAAGGTGTCTATGTAGCTCAAGGAAGCGATACCTCAGCACGGGCAAGAGTTTCGGGAATTTATCCACTGACGTCCCAAGCTTTGTTTGGTGCAACCTTCGATTTAACTAGTCGAAACAATACATTTGATGACTCTCGCTCACAGGGTTTGAGTGTGAACGAGTTGTATTTTGCAACTTCGTTGGGAGGATTGCCAAATCTGCGCTTTGTAGTGGGT
Organism: Nostocales cyanobacterium PMM_0081; assembly: GCA_949127805.1. Classification (GTDB taxonomy): domain Bacteria; phylum Cyanobacteriota; class Cyanobacteriia; order Cyanobacteriales; family Nostocaceae; genus Hassallia. The sequence continues at coordinate 11,281 of CASBQC010000348.1, read as the reverse complement.
CAGTTAGATTTAACATCTTATTTTGACCGTAACAGCTTTGCTAAAGATGGAGCAAGCCAATTTTTTAATCCCGTGTTTCAAACAAATCCGGCACTATCAGCTACAGGAATTGCTTCCCGTGCTGGTTTGTTAGTTAACTGGAGTGTCACCGATAATATTGAAGCGAAAGGGGCAATATTTTCATCGTCAGACAGACTGAGCGATTTTTCTTTGGATGGATTTGCCGGAGAAATCGGCATCCGTTACGGTAATGCGATTATTCGCGGTACTTATGCAAGCGATCGCGATGCTGGTATTCGAGATACCTTCCCCGAAAGCTTTAGTCTTGCCAGAAATAGCGATCGCACAATTTTTGGCATCCAAAGAGGCGATCGCGAAGAAGCATATGGTCTAAACGCTGAAGTCTTTATTCCCAACATCAAATTAGGCGTTTTTGGACGCTATGGCAAATACGAAAACAGAGATTTGGGTAGAGGGGCAGATACTTATGTTTTGGGTGCTAGTTTCGTAGATTTGTTTACCAGAGACGATCGCCTAGGTTTAGCTTATGGACGCGGGCTATCCAACGATAGCTTGCGGCGAGGAAATGCCTTAGATGTATTGGAACTATTCTATGATTTTAAATTTCTACCCAATCTGCGGTTCGGTTTCACAGTTCAGGGACGAGATAATTTCCAGGAAAGTGTTCTCGGTATCAGAATAAAAACTGATTTTAATGTGAGTCCCAAAGGAATTGGTCGATGAGTGAATATAAACACCCTAAAGGGACTCTTTATTGGGGACTCTTGACTGGGAACTCTTTACTGGGGAAAAATTTCTTCAGAACTTGCTCCCCGTTCCAACCTGACAAATTTTCCCAGTACCCAGTAGCTAGTAAAGAGTCTTGGACTACTGATGTGAAGTCTGGCAACTCTTCGTTGCGACCTTTTAAATCTCTTTGTGTTTTGACTTGTTCATTTTTGCTTTTCGCTGACCTGATAATAGTGTCACCCTTAATTGCCCCAGCGCAAGCGCAAAAGGCATCATCGGCAGTTGGACGTGGTTATGCGTTGTTAAAAAAGGGATGGGTGAATGATGCGATCGCTGCTTTTCAACAAGCTTTAAAGCAGCAACCGGAATCATTGCAGGCAAAATTAGGATTAGCGATCGCTTATAACCGCGCTGGTAAAATTGAATTGGCTTGGAATAGCTATCAACAAGTACTCGCACAAGACCCCAACAATCAAGGTGCGCTGAAAATTGTTGGGATCATGGCAACTTATCGCCCAGAATGGAATGTTAAAGGAATTCAAGCTTTAACAACTTTATTAAACCAAAATCCCAATGATTCCGATGCTCGTAGTTACCGGGCTTTACTGTATTCTTATCAACAACGCTTGAGCGAGTCTCTTAGCGACTATAAAATTGTCCTGGCAAACAACCCCTCACAAGAGGCAGTAATAGGTGGAGCTCAAGCTTATAGTTACAGCGAAAATTTTCCTCAAGCATTGGAGTTGTTTAACCGCTACCGTTCAAGTGGAAAAAGCATCACCGGATATGCAGCAGTAGCTTACGGTCGCACTTTGCGAGAAACTGGCAATGTTACTGGGGCAGTGCAAGTTTTAGAAGCGCAATTACAACGGTCAAAAACCCTTGATGGATTAGCGATTGAAACTCGGAAAGAGTTATCTGTAGCGTATCTTGCCAATCAACAGACGCGACCAGCAATAGCTGTATTAGAGCCATTACAAGGTAGACCGGATGCGCTTTTACCCTTAGCGCGATCGCTTAATGAAATTCGCAAGCGCACCAATAACCCCACCCTGACACAACAAGTTATCAATCTCTACCGTCAAGCACTGGCAAACAATCCTAACCCCTCTCCGGTATTAGTGCGAGAAGTGGCTGATGTTTTTACTGCCTTCCCCGAAGGACGGCAAACAGCACTGCAATTGTATCGACAAATAGCTGTGCAGTATCCCAACGATAAAAGCCTAATAGTCCAGCAGATAGCTTTAGAAAATCAACTCGGAATTCTCGCAAAAAACGACCTGAAACAGCGTTTGGCTCAAGCATTGCAACCTCTGCCCACAGACCGCGTAGAACTGCAAAAGCTAGCTAATGCTTTAGTAAATATTGATTCCCCCGATCCAGAGTTTTTACCGTTATACCAAAATATATTGCAGGCGGGAGTAAATACACCGTTTTTGAATTTCCGTGTGGCGCAAATGTACGTGCAGCGCAATGACCTAAATAATGCAAGGCAAGCTTTAGCAGCTTACACCGCCACTCCCGAAGGGACTAAAGACATCGCACCGCAGTTGTTAGCCGCAGAAATTGAGCGGCGGGAAGGCAGCTTAGATGCCAGTGCCCAACGTTACCAAGCTGTGCTGACCAGCAAGCCAGATAACGATATTACTGATACTGCTTTGCGCGGATTAGGGGGAGTGCGACTGCAACAAAAGCGTTTTGATGAGGCTTTGGCAGTTTATGACCAACTAATAGCTCGCAATCCCCAAGATGTAACAACTCAGCTTGGGCGTACTAGCGTCGCTTATCAGGCTCGTAAGATTTCTCAAGCAGAAGCAGAAGCAGTTCTCAACAATTGGTTAGCAACACAAAGAGCAACCAACACTCCTCCAGAATTATACAGTTTGGTGGGAGTGTTACCCGCTCAGGCGCAGCGTGAAGCTCTTTACACTTATCTGGCACAAGTTGACCCCAGCTATTTACCGGTGCAACTGCATTTGGTGCAAGTTCTGGCAGAACGCAATCCAGGGCTAGCCCAAGCGCGAGTCAAGCAATTGATTGCGAGGCTTCCCAACACTCCTAATTCTTACTTGATCAAAGGAGAGTTAGCGCGAATTGTCGGGGATTACAAACAAGCAAGCAGTGCTTACGAGAATATTTTGGCACAGCAACCAGATAACATTGATGCCTTGTCAGCTTTGGGGGGAATTCGCTTTCAACAAGGGCGCTTTGATTCTGCACAACAAATTTATAATCAGGTCCTGGCACAAAAGCCCGACGACACACAGACACGCCGTGCCCTTGCTGGTTTGAGTGCGATTTTAGATCAACCTTTGACTGCACTTGCACAGTTAGAACAACTGCAAATCGAACAAGGCACCCAAGGAGGCACAGATGCTGATGTATCTCGGCAAATGCAGCAAATTCAAGAGGACTTTCTACTACGGCGTGGTTTTCAACCCGCGTGGGAAGATCCTCAACGTCGAGGTAAATAGGGATCGGCTAACTTGTTAAAAGTTGTTAACGGTTCTTAGGATGCGTTTTTTCCGTATCGTGGCAGTGATTACCGGCACATTTAGTTTACACGGGTGTATCTCTGGTTACTCAATAGTAGTCAACCCCAAAACACCGGATAGTACGACTCAGACGGCAAACACCTCAACGGTAGACAGTAGCAAAGATATGTCAGTATTTTTAGCGGCTCTACCTAAATCCACCCCCAACCGAGACTTACTAGCGCAAAGCTGGGACAGTTATCGTCAAAGATTTATTCAAAGGGATGGACGGGTGATTGACTATGAAGCGAGCGATCGCTCAACTAGTGAAGGTCAAGCATACGCCATGCTGCGAGCAGTACTCATCGATGACCCTGCTATTTTTGCCTTAACCTTAAACTGGTCGGAAAATAACCTCCAACGTCAACAGTTCGGTAAAGCCACCGACAGTTTATGGGCTTGGAAGTGGGGACGCAAAGATGATGGTAATTGGGGCAGCATCGACAGCAACTTTGCCAGTGATGGCGATATTGATGCGATTACGGCACTGATTTTTGCCTCACGGCGTTGGAATCGTCCCGAATACCTGGAACTGGCGAAAACCAAACTCAAAGATTTGTGGAACCTTTCCACAGCCACTGGTTTAGGCGGCAAGCGCTATTTGCTACCCGGTCCTGCTGGGGCATTTATTCCCAATGAATCCACCCTTTATCTCAACCCGTCTTATCTGGCTCCTTATGCTTTTCGCATATTTGCCCAAATTGACCGCGAACATGACTGGTTGAGTTTGGTAGATACCAGCTACGAAGTGTTGGATTCTACCACGCGACTTTCTGCCGTGGGATTACCTAGTGACTGGGTAGCTCTAGACACGAAAACTGGTCAATTCCAGAGCTTGCCATTATCTAGCCCGCTTCAAACTTTGTATGGCTTTGATGCTTATCGAATTTGGTGGCGGGTGGCACTTGATGCGGCTTGGTTCAATTCGCCACAAGCACGACGCTATCTAATGACATCTACGCTTTACCTTTCAAAGCAGTGGCGGACACAATCACGTTTGCCGGCACGCATCGACCTGCAAGGGAAAGCATTAGTAAATTACGAAGCGACATCGCAATACGCGATGTTTTATGCTGCCATGCGGTTAATCGAACCGAGACTAGCTCAAGACTTGGTAGAGAAAAAATTGATACCTCAATACAAAGGGGGAATTTGGGGCGATCGCACAGGTTATTATACCCAGAACTTGGCTTGGTTAGGATTGCTGCCTCCCGACTCTGTTCCCAAACAACTTATACAAGGAAAATAACAGGAGGTTTTTATGTAGAGACGCGACCGGTCGCGTCTGTAGAAAAAAAAATAAAATAAAGCGATCGCTTTTAAGTTATAAAAAGAACAAATTTCCAACTGGTATTTATAACCAAGAAATACCTAGACAAATTAAACCTACACACTGAGATAACCCACAATAATCACACTGTCCCATGAAGCAGTTGTTTAACCTTTCCCAAATCAGTACAAAAGCAATTTGTGTTACTTCTTGCTTTTTGGTGTTGCCTTGTTCATTAACATTAAGCGCGAAACCTAAGAGCGAAGGTAACTTACAACAAGTTCTCTTAGCACAGGCAACTACACCTGAAGTTGACAGCACAAATAATTCCAAAACCGCCCAAGGTACACAAAAGCCAAAATCTCCCGCTGACACAGAGACTGATGATGCCAAAAAGCTGACAACCTACAACCTAGAATTTAATCGCAGTCCAATAGTAGGCAACCGCTTGCGCTTGCGAGGAGTTTATTCTGAATCTCGTCTTGCCTTTACCCGTCCTCGTACCTGGAAACTGGGTAAGGTACAAGCCTTAATTCGCTTTCAGCACTCCCCATCACTGTATGCAAATCGCTCTAACCTGACAGTGTTAATTAATGGCACCAGCATTGGTAGCGTACCGCTGAACAGAAAACAGTCTCAGGTCGGTCAAGTCTTGATGAATATAAACCCAAAATTACTTCAAGACTATAACGACCTGACTGTGACAGCGTTGCAGAATAACACCGAAGGATGTAGCGATTCTAGCAGCCCTGACTTGTGGACGGAAATTCTGCCAGATTCTAAATTAATCTTTAACTACGAACCGCAGCCGATTCCCCTTAGCTTTGACCGCTATCCTTATCCTTTATTTGACAAACTCGGCTTAGAGACTAACCAAATTGTCTACTTGCAACCTGCAACAGTGAGTCAATCTTGGTTGAGTGCAGCAGCTCGCTTGCAAGCAGCATTGGGTAGACAAGCAGACTTTCGCCCAATCCAGACCAGCATGGTAACTAATGTGGCGGATGTCAAGCCAAATCAGCGATTAGTCATCATTGGTACTCCTAGCGAACAACCGATTTTGGCTTCTTTAAATTTGCCCGTGAAGGTAGTCGGCAATCAAGTTCTCGATCGCAATAACTCCCCAGTAGCAAACGACACAGGGGTGTTAATTTTAGCGATGAGTAAAGACCCCGCCGTTAAGGGCGGGGTTGATAAAGTTGGTGATAAAGTTGGTGATAAAGTTGGTGGTGCGCCAATTTTAATCGCCACTGGCAATGGACCCAAAGGAGTCGCCAAAGCAGCACAGTTTTTGGCGCAGCCAGATTTGCGGAAAATGGGCACAGGTCAGGTAGTTTTAGTTTCTCAAGTCAAGGAGATAGAAACCCCAGGAACTCGCGAATGGCCTCGTTATTTGCCGTCTGCAAATTCCTTTAAACTGAGCGACCTGAAAACCCAGGCAACAGGTGAACCTTTTAATGATGTGACTGTCCGTGGTGCAGGTGCGCCGGCAATTGAAATTGATTTCCGCGCTTTGCCTGACGATCGCTTTGTGCGTGGCAGTTCCATGAATTTAGTTTACAGCTATGGTCCGCAGATTAATCCACGAACCTCTGTTGTACAAGTATTCCTCGATAGCAACTTCATCGGTGGGGCACGTCTGGACTCAGATGGGGGAGAAAATCGCAAAAACCTGAAAGTAGATTTGCCGCCAAACTTGGTTCAACCCAACTCTAAACTTCAGGTGTTTTTCCGGATGAATGCCAGGGAACCTTTTGATAAACAAAACTGCATTCAACCACCAGATCAACAACTTACAGGCACTGTACATTCTGATACTAGCTTTGATTTAAAACGAGAAAATTCTGTACAATTACCAGATTTAAGTTTGCTGCGATTTGGTTATCCGTTTGCAGCACCTCAAGATTTGTCTAAAACAGCAATTGTCGTGCCAGCAAATCCCTCTAATACAGATATCTTGACGATGCTGGCGTTTAGCGAACGCTTAGGACGCTTGAGTCAAGCTGATTCTGTCAAATTAGATGTTTACACGCCGGATACATTACCTTCATCAGTGCGAGATAATGATAATTTGGTGGCAATTGGGACACGGGATAAGCTTCCTTTTCAGCGAGAGTTTAGTAAATCTAGTGGCTTTAACTTAACTCAAGCGTTTTCGCGTGTATCTGCTGAAGGAACGGTTCAAACTCCACAAGATGCACAAGGCATGATTAAACAAATCTTGTCTCCGTGGAATGGCGATCGCGTAATTTTGGGTTTGACTGCTCAGACAGAAGTGGGCTTGGAACGCGTGCAACAAGTCCTCAATCAAGATCCGTGGTTCTCCCAATTGAAAAAGGATACGGTACTAATTAGTAGTGATAAAAAAGACCCGCTTCCCTACGATCCAGATGCCTACGAATTGGAGTTTTTCCAAAGTGCCCCTTCGAGTCGTCGTGTAGAAAATACAAATTTACTCAGTAAGGCATCGCGCTTGATAGAGGATAACTGGCTGTTGCTACCTGTAGGCATCGTTGGTGTATCGCTTCTACTTTATGGGATTGTGCAGTTGTATCTCAAGCGGATGGCTGATGCTCAAAGAAGATAATCGGCGGTTAGTTTTTTGACTAACGGCTTCCTCGACAGTTTGATACTTGAGGTTACCGATTAAAGAAGTGCCAATAATCAACGCATCTAAAAATATTTCTTTTTCCTGACATGTATCAAATCATCAGGGAAATTGCGAACGCGGTATTACTTTACGCTCCTCAGTCAAATTCCAAATCGGTAATTTCAAAACTACAAATCCACGCATCCAAAATTTAATATGTCTTCGTCCTCATTTAGACCGTCTCCCTCACCAGGCGATCGCCGACCTCCTAAAATCACCACTTGGTTAGTTGACTCGATACCAGGATTTTTTGAACGTGCTTTAGCTCGTGTTGGGATAAAAAAGTTTAAGTGGCTGGTGGTGCTGTTCTTGTTGCTCTCACTGCCACTAATTATTACTCCACTAGCAATTTGGCAACAGGGGGTAGTAGCTGTGTTTTTATTACTACTCGGTCAGTTAATTATCCGGGCAGAAAATCAAGAATCTTCTCCAGAAATCAGCCAGTATTATCATTTATTCATGGTGTGGCTGAGTTTGGTGACAACACTGCGTTATTTATATTACCGCACAAGCTACACCCTCAACTTTGATGGTTGGATTAACAGTATCGCTTGCTTACTGTTGTACTTCGCAGAACTGTATGCGATCCTAACTTTGGTCTTGGCATACGTTCAAACCCTAAAAATCAAAGAACGCCAGCCAATTAGTCTTTCTGCCATTCCTGAAGAAGAATGGTTCAAAGTTGATATTTACATTCCCACCTTCAACGAAGACGTTGAAATTGCCCGCAAAACCGCACTAGCAGCGATAAATTGCGACTACCCTGCTGGGAAAAAAAAGGTTTATGTTCTTGATGATGGTCGCCCAGAAAGATACAAACAAAGCGATCCCCGTCATGAAAGCTTGCGTGCAAGACGCGAGCAAATTCGGCAAATGTGCGAAGAACTCGGCTGCATACACATGACGCGGGACAATAACGACCACGCTAAAGCTGGAAATATCAATACCGCTTTTGGGAAAACTGATGGCGATTTAGTCATGATTTTGGACTGCGATCACATTCCATCGCGTCAGTTTCTTTTGCATACCGTGGGCTTTTTCTTAGATCCAAAAGTGTCCTTTGTCCAAACTCCGCACTGGTTTTATAACCCTGACCCCTTCGAGCGTAATTTACTCACAGGCGGTAGAATTCCGGTGGGTAATGAACTATTCTACAAGGTGCTGCAAAAGGGCAATGATTTTTGGAATGCTGCGTTTTTTTGCGGTTCTGCTGCTGTACTCCGCAAGGAACACGCTTTAGAAGTTGGCGGAATTGCTGTAGAAACGGTTACGGAAGATTGTCACACTGCACTGCGGTTGCATTCGCTGGGTTACAAGTCGGTATATTACGACAAAATTATGGTAGCGGGTTTAGCACCCGATACATTTTCTTCCTATGTCGGTCAACAAGTGCGTTGGGCTAGGGGAATGGCGCAAATTTTGCGACTGGAAAATCCGTTATTTAACCCGAAGTTAAAATTAACGATTGCCCAGCGGATTTGTTATTTTAGTGCGACATCGCACTTTTTGTATGGATATCCGCGATTAGTATATGCGATCGCTCCCACTCTGTTTTTATTATTTGGCATTAACTCTGTCCAGGGTTTGGGTTATGAAACTTTAGCTTACGCCATACCGCATATTCTCCTCTCGCTTTTTACTAACTACATCATCTACAAAAACGTCCGCTTTTCTTTCTGGAACGAAATTTTTGAATTTGCAATGGCTTTCCAGGCTGGATGGGTGACGATGTTGGCGCTGTTTAACCCTAAACTCGGTTCGTTTAACGTTACCAACAAAGGATCAAATATTAGCAAACGTACCTTTGATTGGCAATCAATGTTCGGTCTGTTGATAGTCACAGCACTTGTTTTCTCTTCTTTGCTTGCAGTTCCTTATTGGTTGTTGCTACGTCCAGAGGATTCTCAAGCGGTATTCGTGAATACTTTGTGGTCTGGCTTTAACTTAATTTTGCTATCAGCGGCTTTATTAGTTGGCTTGGAACAACCGCAAATCCGTACAGCACACCGCTTAGACCGACACCTAAGCGTGGTGATTTCTAGTAACGACTTAAGCATCATGGGGGAAACAGTAAATATATCAGAAACTGGGGCGTTGATTTCTTTGGAATCTTGGCCCAATTTACCAGATGAAGTCCAAGTTGAGGTGTTGGGAGATTTTGTCGCTCGCGCTACCCTTACAGGACGAGTTATTCGTTTGTCTCCAGTTAATGACACAAAAACCCTTTTGGCAATTGATTTTATCGATGCCAATCGCGCTCAACAAGATGCTTTAACTCTAGTTTTGTATTCTGATGTGCGGGAATGGTATTCTCAAAAGCGGCAGTATGTAGACCAGCCCATCGCTTCTCTTGGCTTCCTCGCTACGAGTTTGACTCGCTCTTTGCGTGACCTCCGACCAAGTACACGCAGGAAGGTACGCAAGCAGGTACGCGGTATCGGTCAACTTTACTGGGATGGTCAGTTCTTTGGGGGAGTAGCAACAGAACTAGGAGTCACAGGTTTACGGCTAGAATTAGAAAGCAAAAAAGCCGTATCTTCTAACAAAATGCTTGGACAACAGGACTTGCACAAGATGCGAACTGTTAAACCCCTTGTTGGTTTACTCTTAAATCAGCAACAGGGAAACCAAACCAGATTTGTTGCCGAAATTACCTCAGTAGAAGAACAGTCAGATGGCAAGATTGGTATCGAGTTGAATTTCCCAGATAAATTCAAGCCGCGACAATATACCAAAATTAAACAACTTTTGCAAGTCATGTAAAACCTGGGTTTTCATTTGAGATTTATGATGGGGCGCCAGTGTCTAGACACTGGCGCTTTTTGTAGTAAGCACTCTTGTGTGCTTAAAATTATCTGAGCGCTCTTTGCGCTCACTACGAATGAGGACAGTATTTTACGTTTAGTTTCGTCCGCTTACTTAGTGGCTGACAGAAGTCACACAATCTAATAGGCTATTTTAAAGAAGCGATCGCTCAATTGCTAATAAATATCTGTAAGAAAAATGCCTTTTAAAATCGTCCAAAACTTTGATACCAGTTTCACTCTCGAACCACAAGCTAAAGAAAGTCTTTTCAATTTATTGACTAGTGAAGCTTTTTTAAACCAAGTTTGTCAACAATTGAACTGCAAAAAAGCTGAATTTACCAACTTACTTTTTCAACCAGTTCCTTATAGCTTAACTACTCCCAAAGGGATGCCTGCCGAATTTGAAAAATATCATGAATCTAACGACTACGCAATTATTAACGTCCCCCCAAACTTTATGTTTAACGCCAAAATCTTCAAACCCAGTCGTCTCTGTGCAATTTACCTGAAAATTAATTCGTAGTAAGCGCTACCCTACGGGAAAGCTCCGCTAACAGCGCTTTCCTATCAACTACCAAATACTAACTTTTAACTTTCATTTATGACAACCGAAACAAATATTTCTTCTTTAGCAACTCTCGAATATATTGCTTACATTGACGATAACGGTCAATTACCCGAACAATTTCAAAGTAAAATAGGAGTTTATGCAATTTTTAATCAAGAAAAAGTGCTACAATTTGTTGGCTATTCTCGCGATGTATATCTTAGCTTAAAGCAGCATTTAGTACGTCAACCTCAAAGTTGCTATTGGGTAAAAGTCCAAACCATTGAGCGCCCTAGCCGCGCCATTTTAGAAAACATTGAGAATGCTTGGATTGCCGAAAATAACACTGTACCTTGGGGGAATGCTGAACAAAAAGAAAAATGGACACAGCCTATTGATGCTAAAGCGTTAATGACACCTGAAGAACAGGCAAATTATGAAAATCCACTAATAGATGATATGGCGCAAGTTAAAATTATTAAAAATGTGGCGCGGCGAGTTGAAGCTGAAATTTTAGAAGTGTTGCAAGAGCGTGGTTTGCTTCTTCAAATTCGCTTTAATCCGAAGTTAAAAGAAGAAGGATTACTCGATTTGAAGTGATGAATTCATTCCTCTGGTTTACGGCGCCGGCGGGGTCTTTCGTTTTGGTCATCACGGGAGTTATATTCAGTATTTTCAGACCTGCGGCGTCTAGGTCTATCTTCCTCATCACGGGAGTTATAT
>CASBQC010000347.1 GCA_949127805.1 Nostocales cyanobacterium PMM_0081 | reverse complement strand
GTCCCCCTGTCCCTCTTCCCCTTTTTGCCAACAAATTTCCTACATTTTGCCAAATACTACAAACAAACGTGCCGATTTTTGCCAAGATAATATTATTTCCCAAAAAGTCACTGGGCAATAATCGGCATGAGTGAAAAATCTATAGAAAGCGGCGGGAAGGCTTTTCTCGTTCTACTTTTGCCAATCTCCTTTTTAATTATTTTCGTGGTTGCCACCTGGCGAGTTTTGCTGGGGGTAATTTTGCTGATAGCTGGTTTTAATCTTTGGCAGCGCTATAAATGGCAAAAGTGGTGTCAAGAAGTTAACCCGATTTTCAATACAATGATTGGAGAAAGCCAGGGCAGAATTACGCCAATGGATTTGGCAATGAAGGGCAATTTTTCTGGACAAACGGCAAAACGTTACCTAGATACTAAAGCCACGGAATTTGGCGCTAGCATTTTGAATGAAGACAGTAGTCCGGTCTATCATTTCATAAGTGGCAGCATTCTCGGCAGCATACTTGACAGTAGTGAGCCAATTAAAGAACTTACATCTTTACCTGTTGGCATTAATACACAATTACTGGCAGCACCATTACCTAAGTTACAGGAGGAAAAAGCAGAAGCTGAATCATTGACACAGACAACCACAGAGGAAATCAAAAAACCTCTGGAAAAACAGTTAGTTTTTGGCTCTCTCATTCAATCGGAATTGGCTAAACGGCTAAATGTTTATTCCAGCACGGTATATAAACGACGAAACGATCCAGATTTTTCTGAGTGGAGTCGCAGCAGAGATCCGGATGGGATTGCTTGGAGTTTTTCACGAACAAATAAGGAGTTTTTCCCGTTGGAAGAAGAAAGCAAAAGTTAAAAGAAAGAAGGTAAGAGGTTGCGCTTTATTACCCTCAGGCTGGAAGCCTGGGGCTAAACAAACAAAGCCCGCCTACGCGGGCTAGTTAAGTGTATCTTCATATAGAAACACGATTAAAAGGCAAAAAAAAGCAATTTTACTCTTCTCTTTTTACTTTTTACTCCTTCGGAGTTCGCCAGTCGCTCATGGGGGAAACGCCCAAGACCCCGCTGGCTCACTTTTTACTTTTTACTTGTAAACCTACGGCTTCGGAGATGGAATTTAGTCCGCTTTGTTCTAGCTTGGAAAGCAAACCTTGGAGAATACGGCGTATCATAAAGGGACCTTCATAAATCCAACCTGTGTAAACCTGGATGAGGCTAGCGCCAGCAGTAATTTTTTCCCAGGCATCTTCTGGGGAAAAAATACCACCAACGCCGATTATCGGCATTTTACCTTGGGTTTGCACAGCAATAAACCGGATTACTTCTGTGGAGCGATCGCGTAATGGCACACCACTAATTCCACCAGCTTCTTCTTTTACAGCTTTGCCGGTTTGGTCAATAACCAGCGTTTTTAGTTGATCGCGCCGGATGGTGGTATTAGTGGCAATAATCCCCGCCAATTGGTATGTTTGAGCGAGGGAAACTATGTCCGCGATCGCTTCCCATTCTAAATCTGGTGCTATCTTGACAAAAATCGGTTTTTGTGCAGTGTTTTCTTTTTGTAAGAGATCCAAGATTTCACTAAGCATGGCTCGATCTTGAAGCGATCGCAACCCTGGCGTATTTGGCGAAGACACATTAACGACAAAATAATCTCCACAATCTTTAAGCAAGCGAAAACTGTTGAGATAATCACATGCAGCTTCTTCTAAGGGTGTCACCTTAGATTTACCTAAATTTATACCGATTGGGATTGAGATTAAATTCTGCTGGCTTTCTGACAATAATTTTGCCATAACTGCCGCACCACTATTATTAAAACCCATGCGGTTAAGAGCGGCTTTATCCAACGGCAAACGAAACAAACGAGGACGGGGATTTCCTGGCTGTGGATGGTAAGTGACAGTTCCTAGTTCGGCAAAGCCAAAACCCAAACTCGACCAAATAGGAGCAGCAACCCCATCTTTATCAAATCCAGCAGCTAACCCAAGAGGATTTGGGAAGTTTAGCCCAAATAGATTTTGTTCTAAACGTGCATCCTCAAGACAAAAAGACTGTTGCAAGCGGTGATTTATCCAACTAGCGGGTGGATTATTGCTTGTTTGCGAAAGCCATTTTAAACTGCGAATCGTTGTGGAGTGTAACCGCTCCGGATCTGCTTTTAACAGATTAAATAAAAGAGGTCGAATAGCAACTTGATAAATATCCATTTCAATCCCTGATAGGGATTAACATACAATACCCTACTTTTTTATCTGTTAAACCCGGATATTCTGAGTTTATCAAAATTATATTACCTTATACTGAACGGTAGCTTTAAGAAGGATGTTTGAAAAGTTTTGGGCGAATATAATTCGCTACTACACTGGCATTGTCCGCCTGCGCGGACTAAGACAAAAATCTTGGCTTTCCAACCCACGGAGGTGGGTTTTGTCTGTGTAGCCGCGATTTCCAATCGCTTTGTTGGTATAGCCATTCGGCTTCTAGCCTGTGGGCGTTTTTGCCAAATTGCGATGCTCCCTTTAATTATGCCTTCCTATTGCCATTCACCTTGGATAGTAAACGCAGCCCAGTAATAAGGAGCTTTCCCTGACTTCCACATTTCTAACTGTGCTGCTCGCATTGCCGCAACCGGATTTTGTTTTCCTTCCAGCATCTTTTTGTAAAAGTTCTTCATCAGAGTGGCTGTACTCAAATCGTTCACACTCCATAAACTCACAACAACACGCTTCGCCCCCGCATACATAAAGCCTCTTGTCAAGCCTACCAAGCCTTCTCCCTGCACATTTTTACCCAAACCGGTTTTGCAAGCGCTGAGGGTAACGAGTTCAACAGGTAAATTGAGGTTGTAGATTTTGTTGAGATTCAGGTTGCCGTCAATATTGTCACCTTTTTCATCAAACCGCGAAAGGACTAATTTTGATAATTGCGGATTCTTTTGGGAGATGCAACCGTGAGTGGCAAAATGAACTATTTGATATTGCGATAAATCTGATTTAACGACGGTGTTAACAGATGCGTCAAAACGCAAGGCAGAGAATTTCTTTGTGGGATTCGGCTCAAGAGAAAGAATATCCTCGGCTTCCGTTTTGGTATATTGAAGAGAACCCAAGTTGAGACATTCGTCTATTTGATTGTCTAGTCCAGAGCCTCTGGATTCATCATTACGTGGCTCGGAACTAAACACAGGATCGGCAAAGACAGCGATCGTTTTGGGAGCGAGTGGGCGTCCTTTAAATTTATTCCGCAATACTCCAATGCTAGAGGCAGAAGGTAGAGTCAGAATCTCATTTTGTACGAGTAGGGGAGTAGGAGAATTTGCTTTACTGTTGACTGCTGAATTTTGATTGCCTTGAGGTATTGGCAATACAGTAAAGGGAATCGTTTGCAAAGCACCATCACCAACAACCAGCAAGCGTTTTTGCTTTAGTTGACTCGCTACAGGTGCGAGAATCATTTGACTCAATTTTATTCCCACTTCTGGGATACCCGCAGAATCTTTTTTGTCTAACAGTTCTTTATTAAAAGCCTCTGCCACAGCTTTGATATCAGCACCTTTGGGAAGTTCGTAACTGGTAATACTTGTCTTGCTGACTAGCCAGAGAAAACTGCGTTTTTCCCCAAGAGAATATTCTAAAAGCAGGGTATTGTCATCGAGTACTTGTTGTTGAATCTGTGGCACAGTGAGGACAAGCTGATCAAATTTATTGCCTTGAGTTAAAGTTGCACGTTCAGGACTTTTCTCTAGAATTTGTGCTTGTACGTCGTTAAACTGAGATTCAAGAGATTCTATTTGTTGTTTGATCTTATTTAATTCTTTCTTTTCATGCTGACCTTGAACCAGTTTAAACCTCTGGAATTCTGCGGCATCAAGTTGTTGTTGCAAGTTGCGTTCTTGTGCGACTAACTTAGGATCTACACCTTGACGAATGTCAACATTCGCTTCTGCAAGCAGTTCCAAGAGATTTCGCGCCCGTGCGCGTTCGCTAATGTGCAGTGCTTGGGCGTTATATCCTTTTGATGGGTCTTTTTTGTGCAGTTGCATCAACAAGTCGATGTAGAACTTGTAATAATCCTGCACAGTGGCAAAATAAGTGCTTTGTAACTCTTTGTTAGTGTATGTTTTACGTAGGTTTTCGATGATTTGAACGGCTGCTTGAATCTGTTTGAGGGACTCTTCCAAATTGCCTCTGCTGCGTTCTAAGTTAGCAACATTTGACAAGGTTTTAGCTTGCTTTGCCTTATCTCCCACTTCTATCGATAAAGGCAGCGAAGAATTATAAAATTTGAGTGCTTGTTGCTTATCTCCTAAATCATCGTAGACAAGACCAATATTGTTGAGGGTAGAAGCTTGCCCTGCCTTATCTCCCACTTCTATCAATAAAGGTAGCGAAGAATTATAAAATTTGAGTGCTTGTTGCTTATCTCCTAAAGTATCGTAGACACCGCCAATATTGTTGAGGGTTGTAGCTTGCCCTGCCTTATCTCCCACTTCTATCCTTAAAGGCAGCGAAGAATTATAACATTTGAGTGCTTGTTGCTTATCTCCTAAAGCATTATGGACAAGACCAATATTGTTGAGAGTTCTAGCTTGTCCTGCCTTATCTCCCACTTCTATCGTTAAAAGCAGCGAAGAATTATAAAATTTGAGTGCTTTTTGCTTATCTCCTAAATCATCGTAGACAGCACCAATATTGTTGAGGGTTGTAGCTTGCTGTTTCTTATCTCCCACTTCTATCG
>CASBQC010000346.1 GCA_949127805.1 Nostocales cyanobacterium PMM_0081 | reverse complement strand
TGTCTAGCCAGATTTCGGCTTGCCATAAAGGTCGCTGGACATGCCAACAATGCGGCTGTTGTTCATCTTGCTCACAGCCTTGGCTTTTTAACCACTGCTCAATTTGAGGTAGGGGGTGGCTATATAAGGGAGTATCAGCGGAAATAGTATTCATGATTTGCATTAAATGTCAAGGGTAAAATAAATAACTTTTACTTCTTAATTTCTAGAGAATTATTCCTTTGAGAAAAGTGATAAATTTGCTCTTGAACTAGTGGCGTTGGTGGTGTAAGTTGTGTTTTGAAGGCAGCATCGCCGCGAGTTAAGCCGATGGCGATCGCCAATAACAAACAACCGAGAATAGTTGACCCCATAATAAATAAAGCAAAAATTTCGCCTTGTGAGAGCGGGCGATCGCCCGCATCAAGGTAAGCTGATTTCGACCAATCATAAAAATTAGCGACGGGATGGTTCAAGTTAGCGGGTGCTTGAATCACTCCTCTTCGAGAGTAGCCTATTTTTAAATCGTAGCTTAATCGGCGTTCTGGGTTGCTGAGAGTAGCGTAAGCTTCGTTGAGTTGCTGAAATTTAGTAGTAGCGTAAGCAGCAGGTAAGTCTGTAGTGTCTGGATGAAAGCGTTTGCTCAGTTCCCTATAGGCATGACGGATTTCGATTACCGATGCCGAGGGATGTAATCCTAGCAAGGAGTAATAGGTATCACTTTTTTGTGGCGTTGCTCCGTTTTGATTCACCGCTGTTTGAGTCATCATTAGCTCAAGTTTTTTATTATTTTAAACCTGAGGATGGCAGAGGTGGGCGATCGCACGCTTAATCTTTTACCCGATTTTCTTTGAGCCTACTACACTTTTGGAGTGATTATCAATATCAGCTCTACAGACATACCATTTTTTACCACCAATTCCTTAACTGAACTATTTTATTACCCCAAAGCACGCATACTTTCTTTTTTGATGATAAAAAGTCAGGTGAAGTGAGATTTAGTTCCAGTAAATGGGAAATCTAAGTTTAGGTGAACTGGGTGCTGCACTCCGAATTGGATTAGCACGCCGAAGAGTCAAACTTACAATGAGGTAGTTATGTTTCAAGTTGTTGTTGGTCATAGTGACGATCCTGATTCTCAAAGCGCGATCGCGGAAATTCTAACTGAATGTAGCTCCTCTCTTGCGGGGTCAATTCCTCAGGCTGGACTTTTATTTGCGGCTATAGACTTTGACCATGCCTTAATTTTGCAGCACATACAGGATGCTTTCCCCGGAATTGAGTTGATTGGTGGAACTACAAATGGAGAAATGTCTTCAATTCTGGAGTTTCAACAAGATTCTGTGACTTTAATGCTGTTTGCTAGCAACGAAGTGGAAATTCACTCAGGTATTGGACGAGAAGCATCTAAAAATCCACATCTTGCATCCCAACAAGCGATCGCACAAGCAAAAGCAAAAAGTGCATCTTTGCCACAATTATGCCTCACCTTCCCTGAAAGTCTGACGACCAATGGGGTGTTAATTTTAGAAGGTTTAAAACAAAGTCTGGGAAAGGATATTCCCATCATTGGGGGAATCACTGCCGATGACTATACCTTTGAGAAGACCTACCAATTTTTCCAGGGTGAAGTATTAAGTGATTCAGTGCCAGTACTGCTGTTTTCTGGAAAATTACTATTGGGACACGGAGTTGCCAGTGGTTGGACTCCTGTCAGCCAACGTAGTCGTGTCACAAAAGTGGATGGCAATGTAGTCTATGAAATTGATGGACAATGTGCCTTAGATTTCTATCAGCACTATCTTGGTAAAGAAGGATTTGCAGTCAACTATGCAATTCATGCTCTAGCAGTTTTTGATGATGAAGACCATTTCTATATGAGAGCGCCTAAAAATTACGATCAACAGTCTGGTAGTATGACATTCTTTTCAGATATTCCTGAACAAGCAATTGTGCAAATTACCGATGCTACTCGTGAAAATATATTATCAGCTTGTGAGACATCCCTGAAAAATGCGATCGCCCATTATCCTGGTGTAGAACCAGCAGCAGCGTTGCTTATTTCCTGTGGAGCTCGCAGACGAATTCTGGGAACTCAGACTAGAAAAGAGTATCAGCTTGTCAAAACTCATTTATCACCAGGCTTACCCTGTTGTGGTTTCTACGCTTACGGTGAAATTGCTCCTTTGGTGGGCAAAGGTCAAACACAATTTCATAACAAAACATTTGTCACACTGCTAATAGGAACAAAATGAGTAATGTATGGATAACCAAGACAATTCCATACAGATTCAAGAGTTAGAAAAGACAACCCGCATCTTGCGGAAAAAGCTGGAACGTTGCGAAACTGAACGTCGTCACCTAGAGTCTCAAATTGCCACAAAGGAGTATTTACTCAAGAAAGTCATTTTTGAGTTAGAAGAGTCTCAGACAGACTTGCAGCACAGAAGCCAAGAGTTAGAGAATATGCTAGATAGTTTGCATAAGATGCAAGCTCAGATGATTCAAAGCGAAAAGATGTCTGCTTTAGGTCAAATGGTGGCTGGCATTGCTCACGAAATCAACAATCCTGTTAGCTTTATTTACGGGAATCTCAGCCATATCAGCCAATATACTCATGATTTACTGCGACTTGTCCAGCTTTATCACCGTTATTTCCCCAACCCACCTGCCGAAATTCAAACCGAACGCAAAACCATCGATTTAGAATTTGTGGAAAAAGACGCGATTATGGTATTGCAATCAATGAATATTGGGACCGAGCGTATCCGGGATATTGTGCTGTCACTGCGTAATTTTTCGCGCTTAGATGAAAGTGAATTCAAAGCGGTGGATATTCATGAAGGCATCGACAATACTTTGATGATTTTGCAGCACCGTCTCAAAGCCACTGACAAAAGACCAGAAATTCAGGTCATCAGAGACTACGGTAATTTATGCAATGTAGAATGCAATGCGGGACAAGCCAACCAGGTGTTTATGAACATTCTAGTAAATGCGATTGATGCGCTGGAAGAATTTAATGCCAAACGAACTTATCAGGAAATCCGGGATAATCCCAGTCGAATTACGATTCATACCTCTGTCGTTGGTTTGTTTTGGGTGAAAATTGCGATCGCTGACAATGGGTCTGGCATTCCTGAATCGATTCAAAAAAAGATTTTCAATCCCTTCTTTACAACAAAACCTGTGGGCAAGGGTACAGGAATGGGAATGGCTATCAGCTATCAAATCATCACCGAAAAACATCGCGGCAAATTAGAATTTTTTTCCACACCTGGAGAAGGAACGGAGTTTGTGGTTCAAATTCCTATGCGGCAGCAAGTCTCGAAAGTAGTCTAACGTGGAATGCTTGTCTATTTTAGGACTTACGCATTGACAGGAAATACCAAATGTTGTTGAAATTTAGCAGTAGCGATCGCAGTAGGTAAATCTGTAGTATCTAGATGAAAGCGTTTGCTCAGTTCCCGATAGGCATGACGCATTTCGATTACCGATGCCGAGGGATGCAGTCTTAGCACAGAGTAATAAGTATTAAGTAGGAGAACTAAATTAAATGTCAGCTCGTAGTAAGGACTTTAGTCCTTAAAATGCTTTCCCTGAGCGATTAATCGCTCACTACGAACTCATACTCTATTTTATATTTAATTATGTCCACATGCTTACTCCTAGTTCGTTAATATTATTAGAGAATTTAAGTTTACCGTTTTGCTCTTCTGCTTGGCTTATTTTCAAGTTTTCATATATTTCTTCTCGACGTTCTTCGCGCAAGTACTGGCTTAATAGTAATTGAATTTCTTGTTTCTCTTGAATCGAAAGACTTTTAATTGTTTCTACTAAGTCACTGAAGCTCATAAGCTAAAATACCTCGTAATTTTTTATTGGCTAATCTACCTTCATTTCCTTCCTTAAAGTCACGCACTTCTGATATCTTGCACCAATCCCAACAACCGCCTCAGAATGAATTCTGAGGCTAATAGCGCTCATTCGTCTAAAGACGACTGAACAAGGGTTTGAGTCCACTTAAGTGGACTTTAGCTATTAGCCCAGAAATTTATTTCTGGGTGGGCGATGCTGCTAATCGAGATTGGTGCAAGATATCAGACTTCCTTATCTAGACGCAAGTCCGATATCTGTTTAGGATTCGCTGCCAAAATCAAGATTTTTTTGACTGGAATGCCACTACTCATTTGATTAAGCTTGTACAGGATGGATATAACCTCATTATTAAAAATAGGTGCACTTACTCATCTCTATCCCAGTAAATCAGCGCGAGGTTTAAATGTTTCAATTTGCCGCAATTTTTCGTATAATTCTTTTTCTTCTTGGCTAATAGTTTTCGGAGTAACTATCTGAATTTCCACCAATTGATCACCGCGTTTATCACCTTCGCTGGGGTAGCCTTTATTAGCAAGTCGGAATCGTTGACCAGACCTAACACCTTGGGGAATTGACATTTTCACGGGTCCATCGAGGGTTGGTGCTTCTACTTGTCCTCCTAAAACGGCTTCGCTGGGAGTCACGGGTACTTGACAAAATATATTTAAGCCTTCTAGTTTAAACAGAGGATGAGGTTCTACTGTGATTTTTAGATACAAGTCTCCCCCACCAATGCCTTGGTCACGCAAGCGGATGGTTTGACCTGTTACCATACCTGGAGGCATAGTAACTTCTAGCGATCGCCCATCTTCTAAGCGAATGCGTTCGTTGCCACCTGTATAAGCTTTTTCTAGTGGTAAAGTTAATCTTGCTTCTATATCTCGACGGTTAGTGCGAGGAGTTTTCGGTACTGTATATTGAACTTGACTTCGGGGGGTACGATAGGGATCGCGGTTAGCGTCATTAGTAGAATCACTTGCTCCATTTTGATTTTTTACACCAACAACTTGATTAATAAAGTCCTCAAAGTTGGCAAAATCGCTGGGATTTACATCTTGAGTGTTAGTGCGATCGCCTTTCTGATTTCCCCAACCTTTACCCTTTGATGTCTGTTGTTTGCCACTAAAGCCTCTTTGATTCCAGTAGCGGCTAAACTGATCGTATTGCGCTCGTTTGGTTGGATCGCTAAGGATTTCATAAGCTTCACCGATATCCTTAAATTTGTCTTCAGCTGCTTTGTTTCCCGGATTTAAGTCTGGGTGATACTGCCTAGCTAATCGGCGATAATTCTTTTTAATTTCCTCACTAGGGGCTTCTTTAGGTACTCCTAAAATCTCGTAATAATCGCGAAAATTCTGCAAATTTTGCATAGTCAGTTTAACTATATATTTTAGATTTTATTAATATTTAATGGCTAATAGTGCTATTAACTATTACTTGTTACCGATGAGCAAATCCGAATCAATCAACTTAATTTTGGTGCTACTAATATGATGATACAATGGCGGAAAACTCCGCCCATTTAAAAGTACTATAACCAATCGTCGTCTTCATCATCCCAGTTATTTTGGGAATTTGGACGCGTACGCCGTTCAGAACCGCTGTCATAGGAGGAGGGACGACGACTGTCTTTGTCTCTATAGTCGCGGTTGCTGCTGTAGTCTTTGTTGGCGCTGTAGTCTTTGTTGGCGCTGTAATCCCTGTTGTTGCCGTAGTCTTTATTGCTGCCGTAGTCTCTGCCATAGGAATCGCGATCGCGAGAATTATCTCTTAAATTGTCTCGATCGCGTTCTTTATCTTTTTCACCCGTGAAGATTTCCTTGATGGTACCAAACAAGTCATCCTCTTCGTCGTCAGCGTAATACTGGCGAACTTCCCGATTTAGATCGTACAAAGCATCTTGCAAGTCAGCGTAAGTTTGGTCAATACCGCGATCGTCATTTTTTTGTAAACTTTCGCGTAGTTCCCGACAAATAGTGTCAATTCGTTGGCGCCTGTTTCGCGCAAACTGCATTCCAAAATCTAGCGCTACTTCTCTGAGTTGTCTTTCTGCTGATAAAATTAAAGCTTCGGCACGGGTGCGTTTTTCTACTCGTTCTTTGCGTTCCCGGTCTTCATCAGCATATTTTTGAGCATCCTGAATCATTCGGTTAACTTCCGACTCGCTTAAGGTGGAAGCACCTTGAATGATCACACTTTGCTCTCTGCCTGTAGTTCTATCTAAAGCTGTTACCTGTAAAATCCCGTTGGCATCGATATCAAAAGATACCTGAATCTGCGGGACTCCTCTTGGTGCCGGGGGAATGCCATACAGCTTGAACCGTCCTAAAGACTTGTTATTTGCTGCCATTTCCCGTTCACCTTGGACAGCGTGAATTTCCACAGTATTTTGGTTATTTTCTGATGTGGAAAAAATGTCAGAGCGACGTACTGGTATAGTTGTATTGCGAGGAATCAGCTTTTTCATCACGCCGCCGACGGTTTCTAAGCCGATAGATAAAGGCGTGACATCCAAAAGCAGCACATCCTTAAGTTCTCCAGCGAGAATACCTGCCTGAATTGCCGCACCCACTGCCACAACTTCATCGGGGTTAACATTCTCGTTGGGTTCGATGCCGATTAAGTCACGCACTAGCTGCTTGACCATTGGAATGCGGGTACAGCCCCCCACCAGCACAACTTCCTCAATATCCTCAGGTGTCAAACCGGCATCTTTCAGCGCTCTTTTGACTGGTGTTCTGACGCGACTTATCAAGTCGGTGCATAAACCTTCAAATTCCGAGCGAGTTAAACGAGTTTCTATATGTTTGGGACCTTCTTCGGTGGCAGTGATGAAGGGTAAGTTAATATCGGTGACGCTGACGGCAGAAAGTTCGATTTTCGCTTTTTCCGCAGCTTCCATCAAGCGTTGTAAAGCTTGGCGATCGCTTCTTCTTAAATCTACACCTTCTGTTTCCAGAAATTTATCTGCCAACCAATCTACTATTTTTTTGTCAAAATCATTACCGCCTAGCTGCGTATCTCCACTAGTGGCTTTAACTTCAAACACGCCATCGCCAACTTCTAAAATCGATACGTCAAAGGTGCCACCACCCAAATCAAATACTAAGATTGTCTCCGTTTCACCGCGATCCAATCCATAAGCCAAAGAAGCGGCGGTAGGTTCGTTAAGAATTCGCAATACATCTAAGCCGGCAATTCTGCCTGCATCTCGCGTTGCTTGCCGCTGGGAATCGTTAAAATAAGCAGGTACGGTAATTACTGCCCCGGTTACTGTATCACCTAAGTAGCGACTTGCATCCTCTGCCAGTTTTTTCAGCACCATTGCGGAAATTTCTTCTGGGGCAAAGTCTTTACTGAGTTTGGGACAGACTATTTTAATGTTGCCTACTTCGTCTTTGCGAATCGTGTAGGGTACTCGCTTTGATTCTGAACTCAGTTCGCTATACCTACGACCGATGAAGCGTTTCACGGCAAAGAAGGTATTTTGGGGGTTGAGGACGGTTTGACGCCGTGCCATTTGCCCAACGACTCTTTCACCTTCTTTGCTAAAGCCAACGACGGAGGGGGTTGTTCGCATTCCTTCTGCATTGGCAATCACCACCGGCTTGCCACCCTCCATGACGGCGACTACTGAGTTGGTTGTACCCAAGTCGATGCCGACTACCTTGCCCATGCGTTGCTGTTCTCCTAAAGTGTCTAATAAATTTTATTCGTTTGCAAGCAATGCTTGATTTATTCTATCTTGCAGTTGGGAATTACACGGTCACAAGAAGGCTAAAGTATGAAGTATGAAGGATGAAATGACCCCACCGATAAAGGGATGAGGCATAGATATCAAAAGAATTGATTTTTTACGTCATAGATATCCATGTACTGATAGTTTTACTTTATCCTTTATCCTTTACACTTTAGACTTGTTTAGTCAAACAGCGTTCATTGCTATAATTCATGTGAATTTAAAAAAGCAACTGCAAACTCATCTTACGTTTATAGCCTGCGATCGCGATCCTTATTTGGCAACAGCCGGACATTTTTTTGTCCAACAATACATTCGCGAACAATTTGAAGAATTGGGAAGTGTGGAAATCCACACCTTTGAGGCAAACGGCAAAGCTAGTAAAAACCTGATATTGAATTTACCTCCATTGGAGAGATTCTCAAAGAAGGATTTACCACCCATTTTAATTGCAGCACACTACGATGCCGTACCGGGAACACCAGGAGCTGATGATAATGCTACAGGTGTAGCTGTGTTGCTGGAATTGGCAAGAATGTTTGCCACCGAACCAATCAAATATCCTTTGCGATTGGTAGCTTTTGATATGGAAGAATATGGCTTGGTTGGTAGCGCTGATTATGCAGCCAAGTTAAAGCAAGAAAAGCTGAAGCTTCGCTTGATGATGTCTTTGGAAATGTTGGGTTATTGCGATGCAACACCTAATTCGCAAAATTATCCCCCACCTTTAGAACGCTTTTATCCAAATAAAGGCGATTTTATTGCTTTAATTGGCAATTTGCGGACAATTCCCGATTTAATTTGTTTAAGTCGCAGTATTCGTCAATCTGGTACACCTAGCGAATGGCTACCTGTGCCAAATAGAGGTTTAATTGTTCCTGATACAAGACGAAGCGATCATGCACCTTTTTGGGATGCGGGTTATCCAGCAATTATGGTGACAGATACGGCTAATATGCGAAATCCACATTATCACAAACGAAGTGATGCGATCGCAACTTTGAATTTAGATTTTCTTACTGGCGTCTGTCAAGGTTTGGAAAGAGGTATTAGAAAGTTGTGAAAATAGGTATGTTGTAAAAATTACTTCAACGTGAGGAGTTTGCATGGATTTTAAAATTTTCTTAAATAGTTAGATTATCTTGATGCGATCGCACATGTGGCTGAAATTTAATTAAATCGTCGATATTGCGTTTCATTGTGTTACAAATCGTCTCTAATTGCAAGTCATTTGCATCATGACCAAAGGGATTTTCTATCTCTATACCAATGGCTTCAATGCCAAACAAAGTAAAACTAACCAAAGCTGTAATTAAACCCGTCCACCATCCCAAAGTTTCCACTAGTTGAAAAGGTAGTAATAAGCAGTATATTAATAGTAATTGTTTCAGATGAATAGCATAAGCTAGAGGAATCGGCGTTTTCAGAATACGTTCGCAAGCTCCTAAATTATCCACGAGATTATTTAATAAGTCTTGTATAGCGATTAACTGATAGTTATTTAGGCAATTACGCTTGTATTCCCTCTGTAAATAATCACCAATCCAGAAAGCAATTTTTAAGGGGGGATTATTCAAAGTTTTTAGTTTTATATACCGAGAATGTCCCATGAGTTCTTCTAACTCACTATTGACAGGTTCTCCCCGCAGGTGAAATTTAGTTGCTACAGAAAAAGCAATCAATAAATATAATGCCGCCTTTTTATTTTCTTTATCCTCTGGGGTTATTTCATCAATCGATACCAACATCTGTCTCGCTAAATTTCGCGTATTATTCACCATAGAACCCCAGCATTTTCTCCCTTCCCAAAATCGGTCATAAGCTGTGTTTGTGCGAAAAACAAGTAATAAACCTAAAACAATGCTGGGAATAACGCTTTCAAAAATTGGCTGAGAAACAGGTAATTTTAAATAGTAAAGTATAGAAACTACAATACCAAATAAACCACAAGCTATAACTCTTCTATAAATTGCTGAGACAATCGAGCCTTTTAGTTGAAAAGCTAGTTTTAACCAATGAAATTTTTTGCTTGCCATGCAGTTCCTTGGAAAGATTTAATAAACGGATATGAGCATCTGATAACTGACGTTGCTGATTTCATGTATGAATATGATTTTATCTAATACCAAAATCCTTGTAGAGACGTAGCACTTGGTAGTCTCTACATTCTGCAATTAGTAGAAATGACAACGGTCGATTTCTCGTTGTCAATTTTAGATTGATAAGAGCAGTACATTTACTGATAGTATGGCAAAAGGTTGTGATGAGCAGTCGGTGATTCATCGGTTGCTGTCGTAAAATCCACAGTATACTGAATGCAGCAACACTTCTTTGAGGAATCTGCTATGACAGCATCGGTAGAACGTACACCACCTTTAGAAAGTGGCGATCGCCTCTCTCGCGACGAATTTGAGCGCCGATATACTGCGATGCTGCATATTAAAAAAGCAGAATTGATAGAAGGGATAGTGTATATGGCGTCACCTCTACGTTTTAATAGTCATGGAAAACCACATGGTAATCTTATTGGCTGGTTGTGGACTTATAAAATCGCGACTCCAGGTGTTGAGTTAGGTGATAATGTGACAGTACGCCTGGATTTAGATAATGAGCCACAACCCGATGTTGTACTGTTAATTGACGACCGCTCAGGTGGACAAGCACGTATTAGTGATGATGATTATGTAGAAGGTGCCCCAGAGTTAGTTGTAGAAGTCGCAGCTAGCAGTGCCGCGAATGATTTACATGATAAGAAAAAAGCATACCGTCGGAACGGCGTTCAAGAATATATCGTTTGGCAGATTTTAGAAAATAAACTTAACTGGTTCAGCTTGCAAAATAGCGAGTATGTGTTATTAGAACCCGATGCAGATGGTCTAATGAAAAGCCGCGTATTTCCCGGTTTGTGGTTGGATCTGGACGCATTGCGTGCAGGGGAGATGACAAAAGTTTTAGCAGTAGTACAACAAGGATTAAATAGTCAAGAACACGCAGATTTTGTGCAGCGTTTGTCACGGTAGTTAAAGTATCAAATTTAAGAGGTTGTTTGAAAAGTCTGATTTATTACACACCGGGCGAATATAATTCGCGCGCCAGTTGCTACAACGGGGCGGCAGCTTTTCGCTCTTAAGCTTAAGAGCGAAAACGTGCCTTGGG